>CAZEMD010000242.1:0-3634 GCA_964513225.1 uncultured Candidatus Bathyarchaeia archaeon
AGCACGCCGGTGATCTCGGCGTCCGCCTTGTATTTCTTGGCGTTCTCTATGATCCTGTTGAAGCCCTCCCTGATGCCCTTCTCGTTCTCCACCCCGACGATGACGCCGCCGGCGTCGCTCTTGTGCAGGATCTGGGGGCTCACGATCTTGAGGACTATGGGGAACCCTATCCTCTCCGCGGCCTCCACCGCCTCGTCCTCCGTCTCGGCTACATGGATCTTGGTGACAGGCATGTCGTAGAGACCGAACAGCTTCTTGGCTTCGTGCTCGTAGAGGAAGTCCCTGCCGTCGGCCTCGGCTTCTTTAAAAACGTCTGAGATCGCCTCATCTCTCATCACGGACACCCACTAATCTTCCATGTATGACCCGTTTACGATAATTTAAAGAATACGCCAGAAAAAGAGGAGTTTTTTCGACCCGCCGGAAGGGATAAACTAAGGGGAATTCTAGATGCGGCGGCTCCCCCGGCGGCCCATCTGCTCCTTTATCCATTTCGCCACCTGTTTAAGCAGTGGGTTGGGCGTGGCGAGGATGGGTATGTCCCTGGGGCCTATCTTAAGCGTGGGCCTGTACTCGGGAAGCGGGGCGTAGATGACGCTTGCCCAGTAGATGCGTCCCTGCTGCCGCTCCTTTAGAAGCTCCTTGGTGTTGAAGGGGAGGGGCATGTGGTAGAAGACGACGCCCTCCGCCCAGTTGAGTATGACCGGCCTCCCCGCCTCCTGTATCAGCGCACCCGTCTCGGCGAGCTTCTCCGGCGAGTACTCCACCATCTCGAGGATTATCAGTTCCTCCGCTGGCTTGTAGGTTATCTTCATATGACCCAAATGCGGGCGGGTGTCATATGAACTTCACCCTCTGCCTGTGAGGAAGTCGATGATGGTCCCCATGTGCACCCTTGCGGTGGTCTCCAGATCCTCCACTGTGATGTGCTCGTCCACCCCACCCATCCCGTAGACCCTTGGGCCGTACGAGACCGCCGGGACGCCCAGAAGCCTCCAGAACCGGCAGTCGGTGCCCCCTGAGGTGAAGCTCAGGAAGGGCTCCCTGCCCGTCGTCTCGGCGTGGCATGACTGGAGCAGCCTCACTATCCTCGCATCGGGCGGCGTGTAGGTGGAATCCGTGAGTGTCGATGTGTGTCGCCCCCACTCGACCTCTATCCCCTGATCGACGCTGTGGACCTCCTTCTCCACGCTGCTCCTTATCTCCTCGGGGCTGATGCCCAGGGGCAGCCTGACGTCTACCTCCGCCTCGCAGAGGGCGGGGACGATGTTGTCCTTGGCGCCTCCCCGGATGACCCCCACGTTCACGGTAACGTGCTTGAGGACTTCCGCCATCGTGGAAGACTCGTGGCCGTACTGCTCCTTGTACCCCTTCATGACCTCCTCGGTCAGCCTCAACGACTCCGCGTCCAGAGGCGCAGGGGTTCCCTGAAGAGCCTCCACCCTGGGCAGCGCCCTGACCATCTTCATTATGGCGTTCTCGCCGACGTACCCGGCGAAGCTCCCGTGGGCCGCCTGGCCCCTCGCCCGAAGCACCAGGGGCACCCTGCCCTTCTCGCCGATCCTCACAGTGAGGCCCGAAGGCTCACCGTTCAGGACCGCGTCTCCGCGGAGGCCCTCCACGTTGTCGAGGAGCCATCTGGCGCCCCACCTGCCCCCGGTCTCCTCGTCGGACGTGCCCGTGAAAGTAACCTTACCCGGTAGACTGGCGGCGCTCAGCTTGCCGAAGCAGTGGAGCAGCGACGCCAGTCCGCCCTTCATGTCGCCGCTTCCGCGGCCGTGCAGCTCGTCGCCTATGACCTCGCCCGAGTAGGGGCTGCGAGCCCACTCCTCCCCCACCTCCCCCGGGAACTGGTCCAGGTGGCCGTTGAGTATGAGGTGGGGGCGTCCCTCTCCGATGGATGAGACGAGGCTGACCACGCCCTCCTTGGGCTCGTAGGCCTGGACGGCGGCGCCGTGGCTTTCAAGGTAGCCTCGGATGAACGAGGCCAGCTTGGAGGTGTCTCCCGGCGGGTTGTCGCTGGGTATCTTCACGAGGCTTGAGCAAAGCCTCACGAGACCCGTGGTATCTGAAACCAGATCATCGAGTAAGCTGTCCTTCAGGTTTGACGACATCAAGCATCAAGTTTATTCTTGCCGTGATAGTGAAAAAGGGTACCGGGGTCTACGGGTTGAGCTTCTTGACCAGCTCGGCGACTCTCTCGCCCATCTTCCTGCAAACCTCGGCGTCGGCGTCGTCGGGCGCCCCCACGGACGCGGCCCCGTAGTGGTTCTTGCCTGAGGTTCCCTGTACGACCATTCCGTGCACCATGAGAGCCTCTAGGAGAGCCATTATGGTGGTCTCGCACCCGGTGTGGGTTCCCCCAGAGCTGCAGAATGCGCCACCTACCATTCCATCAAGCTTGCCGTGGTACTTCACCGACTCGTCGATGAAAGCCTTGATCCTCGCGGAGGGCAGGCCATAGTAGACGGGCGACCCAAGTATGAGGCCCCGGACCTTCAGAAGCTCGTCTACTTTCGCATCGTCCACTTTCCTGACTATTGGCTCCACCCCGGCCTCCTCGACGCCCGCGGCGACGGTTTGAGCCATCTTCTCCGTGTTCCCCGTCTGCGAGTCATATACTATGAGTATCTTCACGTTGTTCACCTACGCGAGCTTCCCCTCGGCGTCCTCCACGGCGTAGGCGCCTTTTACCTCGCCATAGTATAATATGTGCATGTCCTTGCCGGGGTACACGTCGTCCTCAATCCCCTTCTTTAGCTGACCAGACTTCATCTCGTTCCTGTAGACTATCTCGCACTCGAAGTGGACGGGGCACTCCTCGATGTAGGGCGCCTCCACTTCCACTCCTTTCACTGCAGTCATGCCCAGCTCGTTGAACTTGTCCACGTCGCGGCCCGACTTGGTGCCGCAGAACTCAAGCCAATCCTCCATCTCCTTGCCTGGGAGACAGACCGTGAAGCTGTCCGACTCCTCCAGGAGCTTATGGGTGTGCCTCGACAGCCTCACCGCCACCACGAAGACGGGTCTCCTCCATATGGTCCCGAGCAAACCCCACCCTATGGTCATGGCGTTGGGCTTGTCGCCCTTCCCACGGGATACTAGGAACAGGCCGTCGCCTCGCATGAGCCGGTTAGCCTCCACTATATACCTGAACTCGTCAACAGTTTCCCTGCTCAAATCAGAACTCCACCGTACAGAACGGCTGAGACCGTTTAATCTTTTCCGGGATGTTCGCCGCCGCTGTACGGTAGGGTCACATAACCATAAACAGCGGGGTATGTGAGACCAAACCGGCATGGTTCAGGTTGAGGAGTCGTATAGAACAAGCGTGAGGCTAAGCCCGCTTCAGAGGATCAGGCTGCTCGTCACGGGGGCGGTTCCCACGTCCCGGAGGTCACGTCCCGGATGGAGCGGGAGCCTCCAGTTCTATGCGTTCAGGTGCCCGGTGCACGGCCTCGTGGAGAACTACCCGCAGGGATACGAGAGGGTCCTCAGGTGCCCAATTTGTGACGAAAATGCAACAAAATAATGGAGCCCAGATATAGAAATCAGCGCCTAAAGAGTCTTATATCATGATAGTTCTACAGCTTCCAGTATAGATATCCACGTGATGAAATGTCGTTCACAGAGA
>CAZEMD010000243.1:0-3615 GCA_964513225.1 uncultured Candidatus Bathyarchaeia archaeon
CGATACGCGGTTCGGGTCCGCGTGATCCCCGGTTCGAATCCGGGCGGTCCCACCAACAAATAATTGTATAAATAAATGGTTTATGAGACGATGATCTTTGGCGCCGCCGCCAAGTTCTCGTCGCCTTCATCCGCTTTGGGCTTCATGTTGGAGCCCTCCCAGATACAGTGCCCCAGCTCCGAGCATGGGCTGTCATTATAAATCTTCAGGCAGTCTCTACATGGGTTCATCTAGTTACCTGAGGTTTAGATGTAGTGACAACGAGCATATAATATTTGCGACACATTTGCCGTATAGTAAGATATATATGTCCTATTTGACATATTATTATTTCCTTCACTGCTGCCTCTTTTCGCCGCGTAAAACCGTCCCAGACAAGTGTTATACCTCTCTAAACCCGTATCCTCAATGATCCGCCATGATATGGCTCACAGATGAGACCAAGACGCTCATCAACGAACTGGAGAAAGGCATCGACAAGCCACGTATGCAGGCCAACTGGGAGAAGCTGATGGAGTTCGCGCCCATCCACTCGGGTAGCCCCGAGGAGGTGCAGGCCATCAAGTACATCCAGAGCAGGCTCGAGGAATACGGGCTTGAGACCACGATGCACTGGTTTGAGGCATACCTGAGCGACCCCCAGCAAAGCAGCCTAAGGATAACCCACCCCGTGGAGATGATCATCCAGTGCACTCCCTACAGGCAGGTGGGCACCACCACCCCCGAAGGCTTCGAGGCCGAGATCATCTATGTGCCGCCCGAGGAGCTGGGCTACGCCGAGTGCCGCGACAAGGTGGTGCTATGCGAGCAGAAGACCGGCGGAGACTGGATGGGGCTCAGGGACGGGTTCCTGCTGCGGCTCCAGAAGATGGGCCTCAAGGGGCTGGTGGTCATCGAGCAGGACGACTACATGCCCACCGTGGTCCACCAGCGGGCCGACTTCAGCGTCAGCGGCAGCCCGACGCCCGAGAACATAGGCGACATACAGACCATCCCCGCCATACTCCACATAAGCAACCGCGACGGCCAGGCCCTCAAGAAGCTGGTGAAGCAGGGAGGCGTAAAGGCCCACATAGTCTCCGTGATGGACACGGGCTGGAAGACCCTGCCGCTTCTGGAGGCCGAGATCAGGGGAGGCGTCGAGCCAGACAAGTTCATCCTCGTCAACGGTCACGTGGACACGCCGCCGTTCAGCCCCGGCGTCGTGGACAACCTCTCCGGCAACACCGCCATAATGGAGGTGGCGCGGCTACTCAACGAGAACCGGGACAAGCTAAGGCGCAGCGTCCGCATAGCGATATGGACGGGCCACGAGATAGGCCGGTACGCCGGCTCCACGTGGTACAACGACGCCACTTGGCACGATCTCCGGCACCGCTGCATCTGCAGCCTCAACATAGACAGCCCCGGCACCGAGGGAGCCACCGGGTTCAGGGCCGTCCAGGTCACCGAGGCCATGGACGCCGCCCAGGACACCATCGAGCACGTGCAGGGCAGTAGGGTGGAGAACCTCAGGTGGGCGACGCGGGCAGGAGACGGCAGCTTCTGGGGCACGGGGATGCCCCACGTCAGCGTGACCACCAGCCGCCCCCCCGAGCTGTACGACCCCCACGTCAACTACAGCGGCGGCGGCTGGTGGTGGCACACCCCCTACGCCACCATGGACCACGGCGACGTGGACGTGCTGGAGATGGATGTCCGGGCCGAGCTGGGCTTCATAGTCAGGATGACCAACAGCCCAGTGCTGCCGTTCAGCTTCACAGGCTACGCCGAGCGCATGCACGGCATCCTATTGGAGATGCAGGACAAGTCCGAGAAGGTCCGCGCCTACTTCAACCTGTACCCGGTGATCGAGCGCGCCGAGGAGTTCATGCGGCTCAGCAAGGAGCTGGACACAGCGATAGAGCAGAAGGCCGAGACCCTCTCCGAGGCCGAGATCATTGAGCTTAACACCCGCCTCATGTGGGTCTCCCGGCACATAAACCCCGTCGCCCACAGCAACGCGGGGCCCAGCGAGCAGACCACCATGGAGACCTTCGGCGCCCAGCCCTTCCCCAGGGTATCAGCCATCACGGACCTGGCCAACATGACGCTGCACCAGAGCCACGAGTTCAAGCTACTCAAGAACCACCTCCTCAGACAGAGAAACATCGTCGAGGAGGGCTTCACCCAGGCTAACATGCTCGTCGAGGAGATCTTGGCCGAACTGAAGTAACCGAGATGACCCGTCCCCCCCTTTTCCGCGTCGGGCTGCTCCTCACCGAGAGATGCGACGTCGCTTGCCGCCACTGCTGGTTCAGCTCATCCCCGGACAGGAAGGCAGCCATGACCCTCGAACAGGCGAAGAAGTTCATCGACGAGGCCGCGGCCAACGGCGCCCGCTGGGTGAGCTTCACCGGCGGCGAGCCCTTCTTGGTCTACGGCCTACTCCTGGGCCTCACCGCTTACGCTTCCAACACGGGCCTCCTCAGCGAGGCGGTGACCAACTGCAACTGGGCGACCAGCAGAGAAAAAGCCCTCCAACGGCTGTCACCCCTCAAAGAGGCCGGGCTGAACACCCTGAACATGAGCGTAGACGACTTCCACCAAGAGACCATACCCCTCACACGGGTGAAAAACTGCTTCGAAGCAGCCAAACGACTCGAACTGAAACCCGTGCTCATGATAACCGTCAAAAAGAAAAGCGATATCACCGCCCACAGGATCACCGCCCTCCTAGAGGACCCCAACATCCAGGTCCTCGGCGCCGAGAAGCTGCCGAACCCCAGCGCCCTCGCCATGGAGACCCACTTCACCCCCGTCGGCCGCGGTGAAAAAACACCCCGAAACCAGTTAAAACTCACACACGTCGAGACCGAGCCCTGCAGAAGCATGCTCACCGACATCGGCGTCTGGCCCAGCGGCGACATCATGCCCTGCTGCGGCCCCCTCGCCGCCCAAAACGACGCAGCCATCGGGAACCTAGAGGAAGAAAGACTAAGCGAGATACTGGAGAAGGCGTGGAACAGCCCCCGGCTACGCGAGATCCACGAGAAAGGCCCCCCTCAGCTAGACGGCTCATACGTTTGCCTCTGTCACATGTGCGTCGAAGCATACAGGAAGGGGAAGGAAGGACCCTGTTAAGGGTCCCAATGGCAATACCTGTCTGGCTTGGCCCCGGTAACACCCTAGGGCTAGAAACCTGATCCATGGCTGACGGTAAAAGATCAAGTATGTAGCCGAGACCTACACACTAGAACGACTCAAGCCTCCGCCTCAGGAACCCCACCTTCCCCACGTAGGTGCCGTCTAAGGTGTAGACATCGAAGTCATCCATGTCAACGGCGTCGGTCCTGAATAGGGGCCCCAGGAGGCTCTTAGGTGACTCCATGTTCACCGGCAGCCCCCCCAGGAGGTCGTTGAACATGGGCATTACGATGATCTCGGGGCTGCCCGGCTCCACGAGGTAGTTCTCCCTGAACGCCTCAAGCGGGTCCCCCTCGGTCTTCAAGTTGTCCTGCTCCAGGAACGCCGTGGCGAGGCTCTCCGGGTAGCATCTGCCCCTCACCCACGCCCTCTCGGTCACCCTTATGCCGAGGGGCGTGTTCAGCATCACCGTGGGGTGGTTGTGGGCCA
>CAZEMD010000244.1:0-3588 GCA_964513225.1 uncultured Candidatus Bathyarchaeia archaeon
GCTGCTAATGCTGCAGTAGATTAGCCGCGGGTTGAGCCTGCTGAGGGTCTCGTAGTCCACCCCCAGCCGCGCCGTGACGCCGGGTCTGAAGTTCTCCAGCACCACGTCGCACTTCTCGGCGATCCTATGGAACGCCATGGTGGCGTCGTCGTCCTTGAGGTTCATGGTGACGCTCTTCTTTCCCCGGTTCAGGGACATGAAGTAGCTGCTCTCACCATCGATGTACGGCGGGAACGCTCGGGTGTCGTCGCCCCGCCCCGGTATCTCCACCTTGATTACCTCGGCGCCCAGGTCGCTGAGGGTCATGGAGCAGAAGGGGCCGGCGAGGACGCGGGTCAGGTCGAGGACCCTGATCCCCCTGAGGGGCGGGATGCCTTTGTTCGATGTCACGGAGAGAGATCAACATGTTCAGCTTTTAGTGTTTACCCTGAAGACATGCTCACCGTAACCAGACCCCTATGGTTTATATCCGAGCCGTAGCCCTATTGCGGGAAGGCGGGGCCCGTGGAACGCAACATACGCGAATACTACCTGATGATCTTCACCGGCACCCTCACAATGCTCTCCGGGGGCTTCGTGTGGCCCATTTTCGCCCCCTTCGTGAGGAGCGAGTTCACGGCCCCCATACAGCTGGTGGGGCTGGCCGTCTCCGGCTACTTCCTCCTGAGGATGTTCACCGAGTTCCCCATCGGCGTCCTCAGCGACCGCATCGGCCCCAAGGCGCCGCTTGTCGCGGGTAGGGTCCTGGCCGTGGTGGGCGCTTTCATCTGCTTCCAGACCCGGAACATATGGGCCCTCATATTCGCGAGGGTCCTATGGGGGATGGGGGACGCCAGCTTCTTCTGCATAGGCATGAGCTACGTCTCAAGGTTGTTCACATCCGAGCGGCGAGGAAGGGCCATGGGCTTCTTCTAGGCGGTGGAGCAGGTGGGAAGCCTCCTCGGCCAGACGCTGGGAGGCATGGTGGCCGCCGGCTACGGGCCACGAACCAACTTCCTCGTGTGCTCGGCCCTCGGCGTCGCCACCCTCCTCATGGTGACCATGATCAAGGGAGCGGAAGGCGGCGCAGGCCCCGAGGCCCCGGCTCCGAGCCTCATACCCACGAGACAAGATATGGTCCAGGTGCTAAACATGACGGTCGTCGCGGCGTGCATAATCAACCTTGGCTGCATGATAATCAACGCAGGGCTCCTGGGCACCATCCTGCCCATCTACGCCACGGAGGAGCTCGGCGTATCCCTGAACAGGTACGCCCTACTGGTCTCGGGGAGCACCGTGGGCAGCGTCGCCGGCAACCTCCTGGGAGGCTTCCTCTCGGACAGGGTGGGGCGTAGGAAGATGCTGGCCGCGGGGCTAGTGGTGGGGCTTGTGGCGGTGTTCGGGTTCACCGTGTTCACGGGCTTCTACCCGCTCTTCACCGTGATGTTCATGAAGGGAGTATTCTGGGGCGTCGTGTACGGCGTCATCCCGGCGTTCATAGCAGACGCCGTGCCCGACACGATCCGGGGGAAGGCCATAGGCACCTTCAGGACCTTCATGGATATGGGCGGCCTCGTGGGCCCCGTGATCATGAGCACCTTCGTGGAGCTCGTCGGGGCCCCCCTGGGCTACACGTACAGCTTCTACCTGGGCGTCGGCATAATAGCAGTGTGCCTCGTTATGGTGCTGCGCCTAAGGGAGCCCGGCTCAGCCTAGGTCTATATGAGCCGCCTCTAGACTTTCTAACATGGCTGAAACTATAGGGGAGAAGATCCAGTCCGCGGACTGGAAGAGCGAGAAACACGTGCCTGTCATAGAGTGCCCCGACGAGGTCAAGGCGGGGGAGTGGGTGGACGTCACCGTGCAGATCGGCAAGGAGATACCTCACCCCAACACCACGGAGCACCACATCCGCTGGATACGGGTGTTCTACGCGCCGGAGGGCGACAAGTTCGTCTACGACCTGGGGCTCTTCGAGTTCAACAGCCACGGCGAGAGCGTCAAGGGGCCCAACGAGGGGCCGGTGCACACCCACAGCATGGCCAAGTTCAGGTTCAAGACCTCCAAGCCGGGTACGCTGAACGCGGCGAGCTACTGCAACATCCACGGCCTCTGGGAGTCCAGCAAGAAGATAGCCGTCGAGTAAACCCACCTTTTTTTTCGAGGATTAATGCGCTAACTTTCAGACTGCATGTGTTTTGGAAGCGTTGGGAACACCTGTTCCTGGTTGACCCTAATAAGCCGCGGTTACGCAGAGCCGACATAAGAGGTGAACCGTTTGAGCAAGAACATAGTACACAGGGTATCGGTGGACGTCGCCATGTTCCTGACCCTAGCTTCCTCGCTGGTCAGCGGAGTGGTCCTTTGGTTGGTCCTCCCCAGCGGCAGGAGAAGCGGCTACGAGAC
The DNA here is from genome assembly GCA_964513225.1 of uncultured Candidatus Bathyarchaeia archaeon. Lineage (GTDB taxonomy): Archaea > Thermoproteota > Bathyarchaeia > TCS64 > TCS64 > RBG-16-57-9. The sequence continues at coordinate 2,386 of CAZEMD010000244.1, forward strand.
GTTCCTGGGCGTCGCTAAGATCCTTTGGGTGGACTTCCACACCTACGTAAGCCTGGTATTCGCCGTGGCGCTTCTCGTCCACTTGGCGCTGAACCTGAAGCTATTCTCCACCATGGTGAAGTGCATACTTGGGAGACGCTAGAAGGTCTTGACGTAGCCGGTGAAGCTCTCGGGGGGCTCCGCCGCGGCCGGTATCTCCATGTACGCCGCCTTCCTGTTCCCGTAGTGAGGCAGCTTACACGAGAACAGGGTGTGCACCCTCCCTGTGACGATGTGCCCCGTCTCGCAGCTCTGGTGCCCCCTTATGAGCGCCTGGACTCCGGCGGATTCTAGAAACCTCTCAGCCACGTCCGGCCCGAAGACGTACCCGACGCCCCTCACGCTCCTTTCCACCCCCGGCTCGGGCCTGGGGTCGTTCCAAAGTATCTGGCGCAGGGTGTCCGTCTCCGGGTGGTTCCTGTGGGCGAACGCCACGTCGTTCAGGCTCCTTGAGCCGACGGGCACACCGCCGTGAAGTATAAGTGCTCTCCCCGGGATCACGGCGGCCGTGTAAAGCTGATCCGTGAAGGCCCTGAACCGATTGTACACCTCCTGTGAGTCGTCGTCGTATAGCCTGTGGAGCACGAACGGGAAGTCGTGGGGGCTCACCCCCACGTCGCTGGGCCCCTCGTGGTTCCCCCTGAGAAGAACCACGTTCCCCGGGTGCTCCGTGAGAAGCCTGATTAGCGTGTACAGGGCCTCGACCTGCCCCGGGCCCCTGTCTATGTAGTCCCCCATGCAGACAAGCGTCACGGGCTCGCCGTCAGTCGCCCGCTCTTGGAACCATGTCTTCGTCAGTATGTACTGTAGGGAGCTGTAGTCGCCGTGGATGTCCCCGAGGACGATGGCTTCTCGGCTGGTGAGGGTCACGAGCCTGCCCTTGACGCTGAGCAGGGAAGGCTGGGTCTTGTTCATCGTCTCCGCGGCTTCGTCGAGGGACTGGATAAGCTGACCGGCTTCCGGGACCGACATCTGGTTGATGGTTTAATGCCGCGTAAAAAAGTTTAATGGAGTTGCCTGTGCTCGTCCACGTATTCCTCGACGTCGGCGAGGAGTTCTCTGCAGTCGAAGACGGCGCCGCCTTTGACGGTGTACCTGACGCCGCCGCTCTTCTTCACGGTGACGCCGTCGTCGCCGTACCTGTCGACGCCGGTGCCGTACATG
>CAZEMD010000245.1:0-3576 GCA_964513225.1 uncultured Candidatus Bathyarchaeia archaeon
CTAATCCAGCCTAGGTGTGGGATGCCCACAGAAAATTCTGGTAAAAGCTTCGCGTATGACTTTGCTGATTGCGAGCGCTTAATATAATTTGAAATCGTTCTATGATTCAATATCATTGAGTGTATCTACGGATAGAATCGAAGGTAAACATCTGAAGCTGATCTATAATATACTGGGAACCATCTCACTGATCTTCGCGTTCATAGGGATCGTTCTGCCGATAATCCCCACAACCCCGTTCGTACTCTTATCGGCTGCATGCTACTACAAGGGATCGGAGAGACTCCACAGCTGGCTAACCCACAACGAGATATTCGGACCCATAATCAAAGACTATGAGAAACACGGAGGAATGAGAAAAACCACCAAGATCAAAGCATTAACCATCATGTGGACAGCGGTGCTCGCCTCGGCTCTACTTATCCTAGACACTCTGATATTGAGAGCCCTGGTGCTCCTCATCGCCATCATCGGAACAGTGTCAATGCTAAGAATACGGACGGTAGAATAACGTCTCGCGCGTGGAAAAGCATGAATAAAACCCAACAATCACCATGAAGGGCGATGATCTTATTCTCACTTCATCTTTACTCTATCTCGAATAGAGATGAAACATGTTGAGTTTATTCCCTTCGAATGGGGGCTCACATGAAAGAGTTCCACAAGATGAACATGGAATACATGACATGGTCATGAAAGAACTAGATAGTAACCACCATAACGACTCTCTGGCAATGATCCCAGGAGTTACACGAGACGAACCGAACAAACGAACACGCCCCCTCCCCCCGACCCACACTCATAGCCCCACCCACCCCCAATAACCCCAACAACAAGTAGCAATATCATACCCCACGCAATCTGTCCACGGTGGCACACACAACCTGCATCCAACCGATAAAACACACAATTCATGCCAGACCTTTTTCGCCGCCTAACTGTCATCCAAACCACCTACCGGATAATATAGACTCTTGATATGGAACGATCTGGAACGATCGTCCACACCTGTCCCTAAAATAGCTAAAACAAACAAAAATACACGATACAGGCATGAAAAAAGAACGAATCAAGAAGACACTGACACTATTAATAGCAGTCCTACTGGCCACCCCGGCGATGATAACCCTGAGCCAGGCAGCCGCCGCCGACTACTCGGCCGCCCTCGACACCACCGGATCAGGAACAGCCTCACACCACACTGACCCCGTCTGGGGAGACGTCATCGAGCTCACGGCCCCCGGAAACGCGGCCGACGAAGTCAACGAAGGCAGAATAGTCATAACCCTGCCAGAAGACACGACGCTAGAGGACATAACGTCCCTGTCATGGAAGGTCTACACGGCCGAGGGCTACCCGCCCCACGCCGACCTCATACTGGACCTGGACGGCGACGATAACCCCGACGACTCCCTGGTCTTCGAGTACGCGTACCAGCCCTACGACGGCACAGGGTACGCCTACACCAGCCCGGGGGTCCCCTACGGACACTACGACCCCGCCCTCCAAGCCACCTTCTACGACCCACCCCACGAGACATGGGTCGAGACCCTGCAGAACGAAGCCAGCGAAGAACACACGGACATGATCAACGACGCATCAGTCGCATGGCTCGGCTCAGGCCTCGCAGGCCCATACCCCGGAGGCTACTTCGGCACCCTGGGAGACTTCAAGGCAGGAACAGTCACCGTCATAGGCGGCACCGAGACCGCGGAGGTCGACTCCACCACCGAGGTGCTGGAGATCCACATAGAGGTCGACAACTGGATCGGATCCACCACGGCCTACATCGACGACGTAGCCATAAACGGTGAGACGCTCATCACGGTCCAGCCGCCGACGCTCCAGATAAACAACCCGCTGCCCCAGACATACAGCCCCGGGGACATCCCCGTGGACATCACGGTGTGGGACCTATTCGGCGTGGAGTCAGTCACCTACAACGTGAAGAACGAGGCAGACGAGTGGATGTACCCCGAAGACCAGGAGTACGCCGACCCCACCAGCCTAAACATAATGGCAACGGGCAGCTACACCATACACGCTTGGGCCGTAAACACCCTCGGCTTCGAGGCAGAGGCAAGCACCAGCTTCACGGTCCAGGTGACACAGGTAACCGTGTCCGTAAACCCAGAGACCCTGAACCTCAGAAGCGGGGGGAGATGGATCACCGTCAAGATAATCCTCCCCGAAGGCATGGACCCAGAAGACCTGGACATCACCAAGGTCAGGCTCTGGATCAACGGCGAGGCGATAGAGCCCGAGTGGGGCGAGGCCTGCGACGACTGCGTGATGATCAAGTTCAGCAGAGACGCGCTCCAAGGCCTCGGCTCACCGGAAGAAGAGGTCGAGATCAGGATTACCGGGGAGCTGCCGGGCGGCGGGTCCTTCGAGGGAACAGACACCATAACGATGATCAACCCTGGGAACGGCAACATCAAGGCAACACAGAAACAGAACCGGGGAAAGTCCAACAAAGGAAAGGGCCCCAAGAACAACCGCGATAAAGGGCCGAAAGACAAAGGCTCGAACAACGGCAAAGGTCCAACGAAAAACGGCTAACCCCTTTTTTTATATTATCTATAGAAGGCATAAAGGTCTAGAATCTTGAAACCCTCATTGGCAGAGAACCGTGACTCCCCAACCCATGAAACCGACCCAGACACAACAAAACATGGGGGGTATATATCCCACGACACACATATATACACCATGGCCCCCACACGCCGCACAAGCCTCAACAGAATAATGCAGATAGAACAAGAGATTAAAAACATCAAGACAAACACAACATACCAGCAGATACTAAACAACATCAAAATCATGGACACCCTCACCAGAGGCAGCAGAAACATCGACGTAGCATCACCAGACGACATGGACAAGACAATAACCGTACGAAGACGAAGCCAAGAAGCCAAAGACGTCGCAGAAACCTACACACAGAACCTCAAGAAATACTCCAGCCGCCTCCAGAAACTAAGGGACGAAAAAGCAGTCCTACAGAAACAGCTCTTCAAATAACCAGAACCCCAAAAAGACGCCCCGGACCAAACACGCCCCTTTAAAAGCATCAACCACACATAGACATGTGCAGGATTCTTCGCCAAACCACGCCCCACGCGTGGAGGCAAGCGCCACGCAGTGAATGAAACGATGCATGAACCAGAGGAACAAGAGAAACGCCGTCAAGCCCTCCTAAACGGAATAAGCCAGAACCACAGCTACAAGGAGATGGCCGAAAAGCTAGGGGTGAGACGAGGCGACCTCATGAGAGACCTCAAAGCCATGCGCCGAAACGGAGACCCCGACCTGCGTGACGCCCAGCGCATCGGCCGAGCCAAGATCAACGAAGAGAAGCGGCTCGTCTCCAAAATACAAGAGGAAAGGTTCCTGGACATGACCGGCATGACCCTCAAAGAGAAGTCGTTCCAGAACATGGTCCACTTCCACAAACACGAGCTTATGAACATACTAAAAAGCGGGGACCGCGAGGCCGCCATCAGAGACCTCCCCAAGAGCACACGCCGAACCCTGATCCACAACGACATACTCACAGACAGAAACAAGCCCGAG
>CAZEMD010000246.1:0-3568 GCA_964513225.1 uncultured Candidatus Bathyarchaeia archaeon
CGTGGATACACAGGTCTTGCAGTTCACACATCTATCCCGATCAATAGAAACTTGAGGCACAGATATCACGCTATTCAGTCAAGGGAGCGGGCCCGTGTATTAATTTTATCCCATGAAGCGTCATTGTTTGAGGTAATATTATCTAGGGGTATCACGTTGAATATTAGACATATTCGGAGGAGCAGAGTTGAGTAAGATTCACAGGTACCTGCCTAACAGCGTCCCCGAGATAAAGGAGAAGATGATGGACGAGATAGGAGTCTCCTCCATCGCCGACCTATACTCTGATGTCCCGGACGAACTCGTATACAAGGGAAGTCTACAGATCCCTGGACCAAGCACGGAGGCGGAGGTCAAGAAGCATGTGTCCGATCTCCTTGAGGAGAACGCCACTCTTAAGTGTCCGCCGTTCATGGGCGGCGGCGTCTGGCCCCACTACGTCCCAAGCGTCGTGGACGAGGTCGTTCACCGCGCCGAGTTCCTGACAAGCTACACTCCCTACCAGCCCGAGATAAGCCAAGGCATGCTTCAGAGCATCTTCGAGTACCAGAGCTTGGTCAGTGAACTCGTTGGCTTGGACGTCGTTAACAGCAGTCTCTACGACTGGAGCACAGCGGTGGGCGAGGCAGCGCTCATGTCCAGCAGGATAACGAGGAAAACCAAGGTCCTCGTACCCGATCTCATGAGCCCCTATAGATACTCTGTCCTCAAGACTTACATCGAGCCGGCGGGGCTCAGCGTGGAGAAGGTTGACCACGACGAGATCACAGGCCTCATGGATCTGGAGGACCTGAAGGACAAGGTCGACAATGAAACGGCGGTCGTCTATGTAGAGAACCCATCCTACATGGGGTTCGTGGAGGAGAACGCGGTCGACATCGGCGAGATAGCGCACGACCACAAGGCGTTGTACGTGGTGGGCGTCGACCCAACTAGCCTCGGGCTGGTGAAGGCGCCCGGAGACTATGGGGCTGACATGGTCTGCGGGGAGGGGCAGCCGCTGGGTAATCACATGAGCTACGGTGGCCCGTTGCTTGGCATTCTAGCCTGTAAACACGATAACAGGTTCATCCGTCAGATGCCAGGCCGTATAATCGGCATCACGGAGACCTTGAAGGACCAGAGGCGCGCATACGTGATGACGCTTCAGACCCGTGAACAGCACATAAGACGCGAGAAGGCCACGAGCAACATATGCAGCAACCAGGCGCTTTGCGCCGTCGCCGCGGGAGTCTACCTCGGCCTCATGGGCCCCACCGGGATGAGGGAGCTGGGGGAGACCATCATGAGTAGGGCGAGGTACGCCCAGCGTAAGATAGGTGAACTGCCCGGCGTGAGGGCGCCCATATTCAACAGTTTCCACTTCAAGGAGTTCACGGTCAACTTTCAGAACAAGTCTATCGACGAGATAAACAAGGAGCTCAGGGCAAAAGGGATACAGGCGGGCATACCGTTGACGAAGCAGTTCCCCAGCCTAGGTGAGACCAGCCTATTCTGTGTGACAGAGGTGCACAGCAAGAAACACATAGACATGCTAGTCTCTGCTCTGAAGGAGGCGCTGGAGGTATGACTATAAATTTTAGACAGGCAGACTGGGTGGAGCCCCTGATCTTCGAGCTCAGCAACAAGGGAAGAATCGGGTACCAGTTCCCCCCTCTTGAGCCGGAGATAAACGGCTCTCTTGACCCCGAAAACCTTATCCCGGAGACCCTGCAGCGCATTGAAGCCCCCGACCTCCCGGAGCTTTCGGAGATACAGGTGCTGCGGCACTACATGCACCTCAGCCAGATGAACTACGGCGTCAACTCCGGGCTCATATACCCTCTAGGCAGCTGCACCATGAAGTATAACCCCATAATCAACGAGGTGTTGGCGTCCCACCCCAAGATAACCGGGCTCCACCCCATGCAGGAAGACGAGACGACGCAGGGGATACTCAGGATCCTCTACACCCTCAAGGAATACTTCCTCGAGATCACCGGGATGGACGACGCCACGCTCCAGCCGGCCGCGGGAGCCCACGGAGAGTGGACCGGCATCATGCTCATAAGGAAGTACCACCTGGAAAACGGGGAGCTGGATAAGCGGAACGAGATCATAGTACCTGATAGCGCACACGGCACCAACCCCGCCAGCGCACACATGGCTGGCTTTAACACGGTGGAGATACAGAGCAACGACTCTGGGACGGTGGACCTCGAAGCCTTGACTGCCGCGGCCGGACCACAGACGGCGGGGCTCATGCTGACGAACCCCAACACCATAGGTGTATTCGAACACGACATAAACGAGATAAGCAAGATAGTCCACGACGCAGGGGGCCTCATGTACTACGACGGCGCTAACCTGAACGCCATAATGGGCTGGTGCCGGCCGGGCGACATGGGCTTCGACGTCATACACAGCAACCTCCACAAGACGTTCAGCACGCCCCACGGCGGCGGAGGCCCAGGCAGCGGGCCAGTGGGAGTCAAGGATCTCCTCGCCGAGTACCTCCCGGTGCCCGGCATCGTGGAGGACGGCGGCGTCTACAGGCTCGACTGGGACAAGCCCAAATCCATCGGCAAGATACACGGGTTCCACGGAAACGTGAACGTGGCCCTCAAGGCCTACGCATACATGGTCACACTGGGGGGCGAGGGGTTGAAGGAGTCTTCAGAGCTTTCCGTCCTGAACGCGAACTACGTAAGCCGGAAGCTGAAAGACCTGAAAGGGTACGAGCTTACCTACGACCCGGAGAAGCCGAGGAAGCACGAGGCTGTGCTGAGCGCCGCCCCGATGCTGGAGGATACCGGGGTGAGCGCGCTGTACGTGAGCAAGAAGCTCCTCGACTATGGGCTGCACGCGCCCACCACGTATTTCCCGCTGATCGTGCCCGAGGCCCTGATGATCGAGCCCACGGAGTCTGAGCCCGTGGAGTCGCTGGACGCGTTCATCGAGGCAATGACAGAGATCAACCAACTGGCCTACACGAACCCCGAGGAGCTGCTGTCTGCGCCGCATAACACGGCCGTGACCAAGCTAGACGAGGTTAAGGCGGCTCACCCGAAGACCATATGCCTCAGCTGGCGCAGATTCTGCCAGCTCATGTCGGAAGAGTAGGTCACCTTTTATATCCTCACCTCATTTATCCGTGACTAGGTAACAAATCGATGCTAAGCCAGATTGCCTTCGACTTCAGCTCACTCGCGACCCCTCCCAACGCCACCTTCGCCATAATGGGCATTGCCCTCGCCCTCGGCACAGCCACCAGCTTCATAGGGGTGAGGAGCATGGACCTAGATGCCTACAGGAAGATCACCATAGAGAGCTCCAAGATAAGGAAGGAGCTCATGGACGCGACGAGGAGCGGCAACCAGAGGAGGATGGCCAAGGCCCAGAAGCGCCAGCAGGACCTCATGGCTCAGCAGAGCAAGATAAGCATGGACAGGATGAGGTCGAGCCTATTCTTCACCATACCCCTCCTGTTTGTCTGGCGTCCTATGAGCGAGTTCTTCTCGGGCACCGTCATCGCGTACTTTCCTTTCAGCTTCCCATACATCCCCATGGAGTTCAAGTTCATCCAGTG
>CAZEMD010000247.1:0-3536 GCA_964513225.1 uncultured Candidatus Bathyarchaeia archaeon
CGTGGCTCATGCTGTAGTAGTAGAGGCGGTCGATGAACAGCTTGGTGCGGCTGCTGACGTGGTCGTAGTAGATGGGGGTGCCGATGACTATGCCGCCCATGGTTTCCAGGTGAGGCATCAGCGACTGGAAGTCGTCTTCAGGGTACACGTAGCCGCCTTCACCGTACTCCAGGGGCCTGATCTCCATGTCGCTTAGGTAGAAGATGTGGGTCTCGTTGCCCGCCTCCCTCGCGCCGGCGAGAACCTCCTCGACGAGCCTCGCCGTGTTGCCGTCGCGGCGGGGGCTGCCCACTACGCCGATGACTTTCATGGTGGTACCGGATCAACGTAGGGATATAAAGGTTCAACTTCTGTGGTTATCCTTATCCGATCCTAGTCTGATTCACCTCTATGAAACGCTTTAACGTTGAGGGAAGCTGGCCGGCCCTCGTCACGCCCATGACGCCCAAGGACGAGGTGGACTACGAGGTGCTGCGGCAGCTCGTCGGGTTCCATGCCGAGAACCAGAGCGCGGGAGTGCTGTTGCTGGGGTCCACGGGGGAAGCCATAATGCTGACGGCCGATGAGCGAAAGAAGATCATCGACACCGTGCTGGACGAGGCGAACGACAAGACCCCTGTAATGGTGGGCGTCGCGGCGATCACCACCAGACAAACCATAGAGAACGCGAGATACGCGAAGAAAGCAGGGGCCGCCGCCGGCCTCATAGTTCAGCCGCCGTACATCAAGCCGCCGCAGGACGCCCTATACCACTACTTCAAGGACGTCGCCGACGCCGTGGACATGCCCTTCGTCATCTACAACAACCCTGAGCGGTGCGGCGTCAACGTCGAGCCAGAGACCATCGCCCGGCTCGCCCAGCACCAGAACATCGTCGCCATCAAGGAGGCCGGCCCCAACCCGTACGGCGTCATGCGCACAGTAGAGCTCACCCGGGGCGAGTTCAACGTGCTCTGCTGCGACTGCCCCTTCTACGCTCTGATACCCGTCGTCATGGGCTCAGGCGGCAAGGGAACCAGCAACGTCACCGGCAGCCTGTGTCCGAGGGAGATGGCCAAGATCAGCAAGCCCTGGGAGAGCCACGGGGACGCCGAGACCATGCGGGAGTACCTCTACAGGTACCTGCCCCTCATGAGGATGATGTACAGCGAGTCCAACCCGGTTCCCCTAAAATGGGCGTTGAACCAGATCGGGGCGAACGTGGGGAGGCCCCGTAAACCATTGCAGGAGTTGGGTGAGGCGAACCAGCGCGCAATGCGTCAGACCATGGAGCGCCTCGGCATAATGGCTGAAGACAGCTACCAGCGGGAGTATTTCGCCAGGAAATAACCGCCATAAACCTCTGAAAAAATGGGGATGGTTACTTCAGCTTCTCTATGAGGTGGTCGATGGTTACGGCGGGCATGCTCAGTATATTGATGGTGCCCCTGCTCCCAAGCTCGACGCTCATCTTGAACACCGAGTCGTTGTCGGGGGCCTCAACTATGTTCACGAAGTCGTAGGGGCCTAGGACGGCGTACTGCTCCACAACCTTAACGCCATAGGCCTCTATCTCCTTGTTGACCTCCTTGATGCGCTCAGGCTTGCTCTTCAGGGTCTTCTGTCCGTCGGGTGTCAGCGTTGATAAAAGGATGTACTTGGCCAATGTATACACCAAGATGACGTTGAAGAGGGGCACTGATATGGATATCGATCATTACGCCGACAGAAACACCCCATGTCCGGGCTTCTGCGACCACAATCATCACTGATGTTCTAAGAGAGCTCGCACTATCTTGATCATCATGTCGATAAACTCCGGCTCGGAGCCGAACGTCGCCTCAGCGTAGACGAACCGGTGCACGAGGATGTCGATTACCTTGTTGACTCTCGCCTCCTTGCCGTCGAGGCTTAGACCTTCCTCTGGGTGCCTCTCCAAGAGGATTTCAAGAACCCTGGTCACGGGCTCCGCATCGGATCTCATCATCTCCTCCACCTCGATGGACTCTGCGACCCGGTCGTACGCGGCCAGGTTCGACAGCACCTCGCTATCCATTGCGGCCAGGACCAGCCTTTCCTCACGATGGATCTCGATCAGGGTCTCCAAGAGCAGTTCGAGCCCCTCGTCGAGGGAAGCCGTCCCCCGTAGACGCTTCTGGGGGAGTCGTTCCTCGAATCTCCTCACGTATTTATCGGCGATCTGTTCACGTATCTCCATGAGTATGGATGTCTTCCCGTTCGGGAAGTGGTAGTATAGGGTCCCTATGCTTACCCCTGCCTCGTGGGCTATCTCGTTGACGTTGAGGTTGGCGTAGCCCACCCTGGTGAACATATCGTCGGCGACGCGTAGGATGCTATTCTTGGCCTTGGACTCCCTCATTGTATAGCTCTGTGTGGTTTCCACGATTTAGATATTTCGAGTTCGAGTCGAAATCGACATGTTTATATCAGATAAAACCCCCTAAAATTCGAGTCTGACTCGAATAATGTGAACATCATGACCCAGAGAAACCATCAGACGGACACCGAGCAACACTTCTTCGATTTCGCCGCCGAGGCGGGCCTGACGAAGCACTTCGGCGGCCTCGAGGCAACGGATGAACTCGTCGAGCTATGCAGAATAGGGGAAGCCAGCTACGTCTTGGACGTCGGCTGCGGCGTCGGGCAGACCCCTTGCTATATCGCCAAGAGGTATGGCTGCAGGGTGGTCGGCGTGGACATCAACGAGGGGATGATCGAGAGGTCCCGCGAGACGGCGGAGAGGGAGGGAGTGGCGGACAAGACGGAGTTCAAGGTCGCGGACGCTCAGGACATGCCCTTCGTGGACGAGACCTTCGACGAGGTCATCACGGAGTCCGTGACCGTCTTCCCGGAGGACAAGCGGAGAGCCGTCAGGGAGTACGCACGGGTAACGAGGCCCGGCGGCTACATCGGGCTCAACGAGGCGACGTGGCTGAAGACGCCGCCTCCACCAGAGATAATCGCGTGGGTGTCCCAGGACCTGGGTGCATGCGTGAAGCCTCTGACCTCTGATGAGTGGGTTGGTTTGCTGGAGGACGCTGGGCTGACAGGGATAGTCGTGAACGTCCGTGAAGTCAGGCCACGGAGAGAGGCGAAGGGGCTGGTCCGCAGGTACGGCTACTGGGGGATGCTGCGAAGCCTCTACAGAGCCGCTTCTCTGTATCTGAGGAGTCCAGCCTACAGGAGGTTCGTGAATGAAGTGCGGAAGGAAGGGATCACCCCCGACAACCTTGAAGAATATCTAGGGTACGGCCTGTTCGTAGGGAGAAAAGAGTAGGTGGAGCCTCGAGCGGGATTTGAACCCGCGGCCTACAGCTTACGAGGCTGCCGCTCCACCGCTGAGCTACCGAGGCACGCAAAGGCTGTAATGAGCTACGTGTTTAAAAGAAATTTGGATAAAAAAGGTTAGGTCCAGGCGATTACGCCCTTCTTCTTCAGGTCTTCGAAATACTCCTCTGACTTGCCTAGTATGTCGCAGATGACGTATTTGTTATCCTGCCCCAGCAGCGGGGCCGTGCTTTTGATCTCGGGCTGGG
>CAZEMD010000248.1:0-3529 GCA_964513225.1 uncultured Candidatus Bathyarchaeia archaeon
AACTTAACGGAAAAAAGGGGGGTTAGTTGGCTTCCCGGGCGGCCTCGATGAGGTCGCTCATCTTGAAGGGGTAGAGGCCCGCCAGTTCTCTGGCTTCCTCGGGCGGGACTCCTTCGGCGACTAGCTGCCGCCTGAACTCGGTCCGCGCCCGCTTGTAGCCGCTGCTCCACTGGATGGCGTAGCCTGGGACCCTCAACATGAGCCCGAATGCTTTCCATGCGGCTCGCAGGCTCATCGGGGTCACAGGTCTACCCCTCGTATTCGTTGTAGTGGGCCCCGATGCGGGCGTCCTTCATCATGCCCTTCCAGTTGGTGACCGTGGCCATGTACTCGCGGGTCATGGCCATGGCCTCGTCCTCGGGGATGCCGCTCTCTACGAGGGTCTTCCTGAACTCGGCGATGCTCTTCGCCATGTTCTGCGCCGCCTCGGGGCTGAAGAACGAGTCGATGATGCCCCTTAACATCTTGGGCACCTTGTCGCTCACCATGTCCAGTATCTCGGCGACGTCCTCGGGACTCTCAACGAAGTCGTTGTGTCTCCTTCTGCGTTCACTCACTTTGGTTTCACGATTATACATGGGGGTGATCAACCGATATAGGCGATCTGGGAAAAAGTGATCAAAATGTGATCAGCCGCCTGTTTGAATAACAATAAATCTGATGAGTCCCTGACTTGTATTGATGGTCTCTGAGGCTCTAGCCTACTTTACGTCCGTCTACTCGTGGATAGACGAGAACGTGGCCTCCATAATCACGTCGATTGTCTCGCTGGTGCTACTCGTGGTCGTGCACCGCGTGCTTACACACGAGATAACCCGGCTTAGAAAGAACGAACTACTTGACGTCAACTCGGCTTTCCTGCTAAATAGACTGATCAAGTGGACCGCCTACATCATCGGCTTCGTCGTGGTCTTCAACCTGCTGGGCGTAAGAGTGGACTTCTTCGTGGGGCTCTGGGTCCTCGCCGGCGGCACCATCATCGGCTTCGCGTCCATGAACACCATAGGAAACGCCATAGCCGGCATAATAATCATGGTTAGCCGCCCCTTCAAGATCAGGGACCGCCTCGTCTTCCAGGACAGGTTCGTCGAGGTAGAGGACGTTGACCTCATCTACACGAGAATGAGAACCCTGGATAACATAGTGATCTCCGTCCCGAACCAGATGCTGCTTGACACCGTCATCGAGAACCAGAGCGTCTACGACTACGTCAGGCGTCGCTGCGTCTTGACCATGGACTACAGCGTGGACCCGAAACGCGTAAAGGAGGTGCTCCTCGTCGCCGTTTCCTCGGTGGAGGGCCTAGCCGAGACACCTGAGCCCTATGTCTGGGTCACGGACCTGGGCAACTTCGCGATGGAGTACACGCTGTTCTACTTCATATCGGACACGAGACGGACCGTAGAGCTTGACTCCATGGTCCGTGATGCAGTGTACACGGCGTTTACGGATGAGGGGATCGACCTGAGCACACCAAACCTGATAAGGTCGCTAAAATAGACTATTTAAACAAGAGAATTCAAAGAAGAATCAATTCAGTTTTTTTAGGAGACTGATTTTTAATCTATATACGTAATTATATATGTTGAATTAAGATAAACATCGATATATAAACAAATTACATAAAAAACATAAATAAGGCTTAAAGAATGAAACTTTTTTTCGTGTTTAATTTTAAGAAGCCGTTAATTGCCACCTGTTTTCCCTGCAATATGCCTGTTAAGGCTAAACGGAGTGATGTAAATATGCCTATATGCGCAATCTGTGGCGAGGAAGTCGACCAAGTCACCAAGTGCAAGATGTGCGGAGAAAAGTTCTGCGCCGACTGCGGAGAACCCGACGAGAAGCTCTGCATCTACTGCCTCGACGACGACGAGGAATTCGACGAAGACGAGGACCTTGAAGAAGACGAAGATTGGGACGAAGACGAGTAACCTCCCCAGATAACACACCATTTTTAAACCACATTATTTTCAACTTTCAACGTCCTTCAACAAGCATCGCCCGGGATGATGGTACCCCCGAAGCCGGTTTGGACAACGTTATTAGCCGCTGTGCCATCGTGTTCTTATGCCTGATTTCTCGCGGATACTCGACTCCGTGCCAGACTATAGGCGGTACATGACCGTCGACGAGCTCCACCAGAGGAACGCCGACCTCGTGAACGAGTACCCCGGGAAGGTCGAGCTCATCGACCTTGGGGAGAGCGCCGACGGCGAGATAATCGACTGCCTGAAGATCGGGGACGGGAGGCACAACGCATTGATCCATGGGTTCCCCAACTGCGAGGAGCCCTTCGGCGGCAACCTACTGGACTACATGGCGGAGGCGCTGCTCAGGGACGAGGAGCTGACAGAGGCCCTCGACTACACCTGGTACTTGGTGAAGTGCAGCGACCCCGACGGGGCCAGGCTCAACGAGGGCTTCCAGCTGGGGCCCCACACCCCCATGAACTTCACCCTCAACTACTACAGGACGCCCAACGTCAAGACGCCCGACAGCTGCTTCCCGTTCAAGTTCGGGCCCCTGGACCTGAACGCGCCGGTGCCCGAGACCAGGGCGCTGATGAGGGTGCTTGACAGGGTGCCCATGAGCTTCGTGAGCGCCCTCCACATGATGAAGTGGGGGGGCATAACCTATGAGGTTCCTCACGGTTGCCCCGATATCTATGCGCCCCTCTGGAACGTAGCGAAGAGGTTCGATGTGTTCCCACGGAAACGCTTGGGCACCACGCTGGCGCCCGGCATCCAGCAGGCTGCGTACCTTACTCCGGCGAAGGGGTGGCTGAGGCAGTGGGCCGCAGGGAACAAGAACATCGAGCCCATACCTGGCTGCGATCTCTACGAGTATGCCCAGACGCTGAACCCCTACGTTTTCGTGATGATCCCCGAGTGCTGCATCTGGTACGACCCCCGGATGTGGAACGACGAGCCCAGCGAGTCTACCCTAGGAGAGAGCCTGTTGTATGCTAAGGATCGGCGGGACGAGGTGAGCAGCTGGATGCTGGCCGTCTGGAACAGGGCGTTGCCGCACCTCAGGACTCGAAGCCGGTTCAAGGTGATGATGGACGAGTGGATGGAGCCGATAATCGAGAGGTACACCAACGTGAGCAACCCGCCGTTCAGCTTCGACGAGAAGGTGCACGCCAGGAAGGCGACGGTGGCGGAGAAGGTGGGCGTCGAGGGCAGAGACGACCTCTACAGGATGTTCTACTTGGGCGGGCTCATACGTACTCTCGACGCCGAGCTGGAGGCCGGGGGCAGCGAGACGCTTTCCGGGCTACGGGACGAGGTCTACGGTAAGCTCCAGGAGTACGACAACTATCTCCACGACAACTACACGGTGGTGGCGCACCCCATAAGGAATCTGGTGGGAATGAGCCTGGGGGCGCTGCTCCACAGCGCCGTACATGCCAAGGGCAGGCAGCCCTAGTTTTATTACATTATTTACTTGCCGCAAATATCCACACTTGACCCATCTGGGCGGCTTCCGGCTCATCGGATAAACCTTTATTTTCGGCGGTTCCCGG
>CAZEMD010000249.1:0-3525 GCA_964513225.1 uncultured Candidatus Bathyarchaeia archaeon
AGGGCAGTCTCTCCGAGTCCCCGTTTAACATGTTAAACGTTTCATTGGATCTAACTTTGGCTTTACTCAGGAGCTTAACGGAGACATCCAGGCCGACGATGTACGCCGTGACGTGATCGAACAGCAGCCCCGTTCCGCATCCGTCGTCGAGGACGACGGCGTCGGGCCTGATCTCTACCTCCGAGAGCACGGCCTCGTACTTGAGGCGTTGCTCCTCGGTGTATCTCACGTCGTAGACCTTGCCACCTAGGTCGTCGTAGCGGTCCCTGATCTTCTTCTTCACGCCGCCCATCTCGTTCTCTTGCCGCTTGCTTATTATCTGATTCAATGATATTACCCCAGACGTGTTTTAAATGGTTGACACAGGAGAGGAGGACTGGGAGAGGTTCGGTAGGGCGAGGAAGGCGGCAGCGCCAGAGATAGTCAAGCTCAATGAGTGGAGATCGTGCCCGAAGAGCTTCAACGCCGCGTCTTATCACTGCCAGACCCTGATCCACAGGGCTCACGTCGTTATGCTGGCCGAGGCTGGGATAATATCTTGTGAAGAGGCGGCCGCCATCATCGACGGCGTGAAGAGCGTGGCCATGGAAGCCGAGGCCGACCCCCGGCTCACGGCGTACATGTCCACCGAGACTGCGCTGATAAACAAGATAGGAGAACAGGGCGGCAAGATGCACACAGCCAGGAGCCGCAACGACCTGGGACACACCCAGCGGAGGCTCTACTACAGGGAGCAGGCGGAGAGGGCCATAGGCTCTGTGATCGGGTTCAGGCGGAGGCTGCTGGACGCGTCGGAGAGGAACGTCGAGACCTACATGCCTGGGTACACCCACCTGAAGCAGGCCCAGCCGGTGACCCTGGCCCACTATCTGCTCGCCCACGTGGAGGCGGCCGGTAGGACGGTCCAGCGGCTCGAAGACGTGTATCGCCGGACCAACCTATGTCCAATGGGGGCCGCCGCCTTCGCGGGCACCAGCTGGAATATAGACAGGCACAGGACCATGGAGCTTCTGGGCTTCGACGACCTCGTGGAGAACTCCCAGGACGCCGTGGCGTCCGTCGACTACTTCATGGAGCTCTCGGCCGCAATCGCCGTACACATGACCAACCTGAGCAGGCTCGCCCAAGACGTACAGCTGTGGTCGACCGACGAGTACGCGATGATTGACCTGGACGAGGCGTACGCCGGGACCAGCAGCATAATGCCCCAGAAGAAGAACCCGCTGGTCCTTGAGCAGGTGAAGAGCTACTCGTCGGAGTGCATAGGCGCCATGGCGGCGGTCTTCTCGTCGGTGAAGGGCGTATCGTATTCGCACATGCAGGACAAGGTGTTGCTTGAGCCGGTCCTGTTGGACACTGTGGTTGGGTGCACCAACGTCATGGCCGGGGTGGCCGAGACCATGAGGCCCATGAAGGAGAACATGATGGAGAGGCTCAAGGAGGGGTTCAGCACCATGACCGACCTCGCCGACACGCTGGTGAGGCTGCACGGAGTCTCGTTCAGGCAGGCCCACGACATAGTGGTGGAGGTGACCCTCAACGCCATCAAGAACAACGTGAAGGCCGAGGACATCACGGTGGAGACTATAATGATAGCCTCGAATAAGGTGCTGGGCACGGCGCTCAGGGTTCCTGAGCAAGAGCTACGCATGGCCGTCGACCCGGTGCTCAACGTGCACAAGAGAAGCGTCATCGGCGGCCCAGCCCCTGAGTCCGTGAAAAAGATGATCGAGAACCAGCGTGGAAGGCTGAGAGGCGAGGAGGAGAGAAGAAAGATCAGGACGGATAGGATAGCCCAGGCAAGCGAGAAACTCGTGCAGGCGGAGCAGGCACTAGCGGCTTCCTGAGGCTAGCTCCCTACTTCTAGGAAGTAGACGGGGTAGCTCTCTACGAGGGTGAACCCCAGCCTCTCGGCGGTCCTGTTCGAGGGCTCGTTTCTCCTCCAACAGTGCCAGCCCACGTGGCTGAACCCGCGGCCGAGGCAGAGCTTCATGAGGGCGTCGGCTGTGGCGGTGGCCAGCCCTTTCCGTCGATATTTCTCGGCTGTCGCTATCCCTATCTCGTACCTGTCGCCGTGGTTGTACTCTGACATGCACCACGACGCCACCTCGTCCCCGGTTACGCCGCAGACGCCCACGCTTTTCTCGAGGAACTCCTCCACCGAGTCCCTTTCGGAGCACATCTCCTCCCGTACTTTTTCGAGGTTCTTGTAACTGCTGTTGAGGAAGCGTCTGTCGATGACTTCTAGTCTGAACCGGTCTAGGTTGGCTTCTCCCCATTCGCGGGTCCTGGCGTCTAGTTCATAGTAGTTTCTGGTGTCTGGGAGTGCCTTCACGCCGTCAAGCTGTTGAAACAGGCTCGGGAGGTGCATCCTGGCGTCGTAGTATATTATGAAGTGTCTCGCTCCTCGGCGTAATCCATCCCGTTTGATCTTGTCGCCGATGGTCTCCGCCGCTCTGTGTACTTCTTCGCCGCCGAGCTCCCCTGAGAGGTATATTCTTGACTTCGTCCAAGTCAAGGCGCACCTGGGGTGGTCTCGGTCGTCTACGAAGACTTGTGAGTCCGTTAAACCGCTCAGTATGGACCCTATGGCCGCGTGGTTCTTCAATGGGTTGAAGATCTCCCCAGCGTTACGGCGGCTGTCCCTTTGGAGCTCATCCATCATACTCCCAATGTTTCTTCCACGGATAAAAATAGGTTAGGTTAGGTGTTAGCATGAATAAATAAACCTGACTTCGGGTATGTTCAATTATTGCTTCAATATGTAAATTTATTTCACGAGTTAGAGGTCTATTCTATGTTTTTCATGGATAAATGCATTTTTCTGATAAGTAATAGGGTTTTCTTAACCTGGTTTTTACTTTCTTCGATTAATGTATAGTGGATATATAAAAACATGTATGGGGGATTTACCAGTTAACCCGTCTTCGCTCCTCGAACGTTTCAATGGTGTGCCCGTTTTCTTCAGGTAAATATTATATGGCGTGAGAACGGGTTCCACCGTATGAGTGTTAATCAACGCCACAGGTCAAGCAAAGTCTATGATGGCCCCGACAGGATGAGCCAGCGTTCGCTCCTGAAAGGCACGGGGGTGTCCAACGAGGACTTGAAGAAGCCGTTGATCGCGATAGCAAACAGCTTCACCGAGATCAACCCGGGGCACGTGCACCTGGACAGGCTGGCTGAGGAGATCAAGCTGGGCGTCGCCGCCGCCGGTGGGGTACCGAGGGAGTTCAACACCATCGCTGTATGCGACGGAATAGCGATGGGGCATCAGGGGATGAAGATGAGCCTCCCGAGCAGGGAGATAATCGCCGACAGCATAGAGGTCATGGTCGAGGGTCACGGCTTCGACGCCATGATCTGTGTGACCACGTGCGACAAGATCGACCCCGGGATGCTCATGGCCGCGGCGAGGATCGACATACCCACTATCTTCGCTCTAGGCGGCCCCATGGAGCCCGGCTGCCCGGCCTGGGGTAGGTACAAGGACCAGACGATCACGGTTCAGGAGCTCTTCGAGGC
>CAZEMD010000250.1:0-3501 GCA_964513225.1 uncultured Candidatus Bathyarchaeia archaeon
ATGCTACGACACCTATGACGCCTTCCTGCGTGCGGGCAACGCAGGCGCGATGGCAGCCTCGCGTGGCATGGAGAGCATCGGGTTCTGGCAGAAGCTCGCGGCGCACACGGCCTATGACTCCTTCTGGCAAGAGCAGGCCGTGGATAAGTTGCTCGCTGAACGCCCGCTCACCGTGCCGATGCTGATCGTCGGCGGGCTATTCGACCAGGAGGACATCTACGGCTCGCCCGCGCTCTACAAGGCTCTTGCGCCCAAGGACCCTGACGGCAGGTTCGTGCACTTTGTGCTCGGGCCTTGGAACCATGGGCAGGGGCGGCGTGATGCACGCAGCCTCGGCCCGCTGCTGTTCGAGGGCGACACCGGCGGCTGGTTCAGGCGCAACGTGATGCAGCCGTTCCTGGACCACTACCTGAAGGACGCCCCGAAGCCAGAGATCCCGCGCGTGCTCGTGTACGAGACAGGCGCGAATGCTTGGCACCGCTACGACGACTGGCCGCCCAAGGGCACGGACAGCCCCGTGGCGCATTCGCGTAGCCTCTATGTGCGGGAAGACGGAGGACTCGGGTTCGAGGCGCCGCCCGCCGCGAAGCAGGCCTTCGACGAGTACGTATCTGATCCCGCGAAGCCCGTGCCCTACCGGCAGAGGCCGACGATACCTAGTTACGCGTCGGGGTCCACTTGGGGCGAGTGGCTGGTTGACGATCAGCGCCACGCCGCCTCACGCACAGACGTGCTGGTCTGGGCAACGGAGCCGTTGAAGGAGCCAGTGCGCGTCGCGGGCCAGCCTGTTGCGAGGCTGTTCGCCTCGACGAGCGGAAGCGATTCTGACTGGGTCGTTAAGATCATCGACGTCTGGCCGGACGAGGTGCCTGAGAACCCGAAGCTCGGCGGCTATCAGCAGATGCTTTCGGCTGACCTCTTCCGCGGCCGGTATCGCGAGGATCTAGAGGTCGCGAAGCCGCTGGCGTCCGGTAAGGTGCTGGAGTACCGCATCCCGTTGCCGCAGGTGAGCCACGCCTTCCTGCCCGGCCACCGGGTCATGGTGCAGGTGCAGTCGAGCTGGTTCCCGCTCTACGACCGCAACCCGCAGACCTTCGTGCCGAACATCATGTTTGCGCCGCCGGAGAGCTACAGGAAGGCGACGCAGCGCGTGTGGCGGACGGCGGAGTATCCGACGGCGATCGAGCTGCCCGTCATCTCATAGCGTTGGTTACGGTTTCCTCACCCATCCAGTAACTGTGTGAAAGCTGTGACCCCTAGTAGAGACGAGTATAATCTTAGTCTGGTATTACATCTGATTAAACAGAAAATGGAGGGTTTGCGAGGCATCAAGAAAGCCTTCGTGGATATCTGCGTAGACCCATCGGGCCTCACCATCACATTCCACGGCATACCCCGGTATGACTGGGCTAAAGGCGGAGAACGGGTCTCATCAGAGGAATAGCCTCCCTTTTTTATATGAACGACGGCATTCCAAAGTTACTTATCCAAAATCAACTGTACCAATAAGAAGAGTGGTTTTATGCCTGACTTCAAGGATAAGGTAGCTGTCGTAACCGGGGCATCCCGCAGCATTGGTCGAGGCATCGCTTTGGCGTTTGCCGGGGAAGGCTGCGCGGTGGTTGTGAATTATAGTAAGAGCCGGGAGGAGGCGGACGAGGTGGTCAGCGCCATTGAGGAGATGGGTGGTAGAGCCATGGCCGTTCAATGCGACGTCTCGAAGAGAGATGAGGTCGAGGCCATGTTCGCCGCCGTCATAGAGGAGTTCGGAAAGGTGGACATCCTCGTTAATAACGCCGGAATAGCTGCCGGTGGTTCAATCCTGGAGACCACGGACAAGGTGTGGGACAGACACACGGCCATCAACCTCAAGGGCGTGTTCCTGTGCACACAGGTGGCCGCGAGGCACATGGTGGAGAGGCGGTACGGCAAGATAGTGAACATCTCATCCAACTCCGGCTTCGGGATAGCCATGGACGGCGAGACCAGTTACGGGGTCTCCAAGGCCGGCGTGATACAGCTCACCAAGAGCTCCGCATACGACCTGGGCGGGTACGGCGTCAACGTCAACTGCGTCGCGCCCGGGGCGGTTGACACGGTGATGCTCAAGGGAAGCAGGAGCGACGAGGAGTATGAGAGGGTTCTGCAGGGGAGGAGAGACCTATTTGCACAGGGAAAGAGCTTTCTCCACATTCTGTAGATACATTGGATTCGCTGAAAGTGTAGACACCGGAAAGGCATCGGCCAGTATGATTGATGGCATCCTCGAAGTTAAACTCCCCAAACTCGAGCCCGAGCCAGATACGAAGAGAAGAAAAATAACACCCAAATATACACTTTATTAATGCGTGTGTGCGGGTGGAAGAAAAATGAGTAACGAAAATTTCATGAATAAAGAGAGATTATACATGAAAATTGGTAAATGTTTATGATATGCGTGCGCGGAGATTGGTAGGTACTACGAGTAGTAGAACCAGTGCATTTTTAAACTGGGCTATGAATATCTGGACCTTATTCCAGTGTCTCCTCCGTCATGCGCTCGCTTGAGATATTTGTTTGGAATATGTATGGTTACGGAATCTTCTCGAATCTCGGGGTCAGTGTCGATATCGAGTATCGATTTGAACATGGAGGATAGGTAGCTGCTAATGTAAACACTCCATTTTCTATCGATATCATGACGTAGATAAAACATGTTCTCTCCATCTGTGACATAATGCTCACATTTATACCAATTACCATATCTACCACACATCTCGCCGATGAAAAAAACTATAGATTTAAAATTTAATGGTAGTCCCCTCTGCAACATCGCGTCTCCGGGTAGAAGTGAGCCTGCTATCTTAGCTGCTTCGACAATCGTTTCTTCTGACAATTTATCAAGCATTGGATCTAGGATACTATACTCAACAATCAACGATTGGTCCCGATCAAAAAACCTCTGAACAAACACATATCTACGTACAATCAGATTCAAGAGGGCACTGACACTGATGCCCTGCCTCTCAGCCTCTTCATTTAAAACCTCATCCCAAACCTTTTCCACCCTGAATGTCCGGGTGATCATCTCCCCATCTGGATCATATGCTGACAATGCAAAACTCCTACTTTTAATACAATTAACAAAAATAAAACTTTATTTATAAATTGTTTTATTTTGATTAATTTGAATTAAACGTATACGTTAATTTTAACTAGTAGAGCGCTAACACAGATGCGGTAGAAAATGTCAATAACACCATGGGAAGAGCTAAGACGAATGCGAGAACACATGGATACGTCTCTAAGAAACATGTTCTACGATGCCAGAGCCGAGTTACCAGTTGTACTGAGGCGGCGTCACCCTCTCGTTGATCTCTATGAAGAACCAAAAGAGTTTGTAGTGACGGTAGATCTGCCTGGTATAAAGAAGGAGGATCTAGAGGTTAGCGCCACAGAGGACACATTAACTATAAAGGCTGAATCGGAAAAAGAAGAAGAGATAGAAGAAGAGGGATACTA
>CAZEMD010000251.1:0-3499 GCA_964513225.1 uncultured Candidatus Bathyarchaeia archaeon
ATCTTTTCCAGGTCTTCACGGTTCAGGAGAAGGTTCCAGGTAATCAGATACTTATTCCGCCTCACTTTTCGGGTAGGTTGCTTAACTTTTCTGGCTGACAAACAAACCAGTTATTTCACCTAAACTAAATGATTTAAAGGCTATCTTTTGATTAAATATGGAATTGATCCATTATCTTGCGCACAGAAGCCATCAATGATATCTATAAGTCTAAACCAGAAGCTACAAAACACTCAACATATTATAATACGGGAAAACCCCTCATCTTTCATTAATTTCTAACAAGTCCTTTATTTATCTGTTTGATTATTTGAAACCCTCCGGCTCCACCACCTCAAAACGTGTTTTTTCCATGCAAGTCGGCCTGATTCCCGTGGCCCAATCGGCCCTCCCCCCACGAACAGGATAGGCTCAGGCCTCGCTCCAGAGGAGATGTTAATTACATTTCTCGGGTTCTATGAAGGTGATCTGTTATGCGTTCGCTGACTGACGAGGTCGTCGGTTTCCTAATGGACGATGGCTCTCCTCCGCGTGGTGTGAGGGAGAAGGCGGTGGAGCACATCGTCGACGGCGTCGCCGTGATGCTGGCCGGGTCTAGGACCGACTGCGCCAGCAGGCTCGTGGAATATGTCAAGAACCGGGGTGGGAAGCCCGCCGCCACCGTCATAGGCTTCGGCTTCAAGTCGAGTCCCTCGGACGCGGCTTTGGTGAACGGCACCAGCGGCCACGCCGACGACTACGATGACACTCAGCTCTCGACGTCGCCGGACAGAATATACGGCCTCATGACCCACCCCACCGTTCCCGTGTTGGCTGCGGCCCTAGCCGTGGGGGAGGCCGTGGAGTGCTCCGGCGGCGATCTCCTGGACGCCTTCATAGCGGGCTTCGAGGTGGAGTGCAAGATAGCGGAGACCATTAAACCCGATCACTACAGGCGGGGGTTCCACTCCACGGGGACGATAGGCGCCTTCGGGGCCTTCGCCGCCTCGGGGAGGCTCCTGGGGCTAGGCCAGCCGGAGCTGCGGCATGCTCTCGGCATCGCGGCCAGCCTCACCTCGGGTATCCGGGTGAACTTCGGGACCATGACCAAGCCGTTGCACGCCGGGATGGCGGCCTCCAACGGGGTGACCGCCAGCATGCTCGCGATACGGGGGTTCACCGCGGACGAGAACGCCCTGGATGGGCGGTGGGGTTTCATGGAGATCCTGGGCCACGGCTCCGATCCGGAGTTTATGATGGATAAGATGGGAAACCCCTACGCCTTGGTCCACCCCGGCGCCACCTTCAAGATGTACCCATGCGGTTGCCTCGGCCAGCCCTCCATGGACGCCATGCTCGAGATCGTGCTGGAGGAGGATCTGAAGCCGGAGGACGTGAGGGAGATCAGGCTGAGGGCTGGGCCGAACATCCTGGAGCCCCTCAGGTACAGCGAGCCCGTCACGGGTCTACAGGCCAAGTTCAGCCTCAACTTTGCGTTGGCCTCCATCCTCCTGAGGCGGCGGGCGGGGCTCCGTGAGTACACCACGGAGTTCGTGACGCGTCCAGACGTCGTGGACGCGATGAGGAGGGTGAGGACGATCCACGACGACGATATAGCCTCCTTGGGTGTGGAGAAGATGCGGAGCATTCTGGAGGTGGAGCTCATGGACGGGCGGATCATCAGAAGGACGGCGGAGGAGTACCGGGGGACCCCCGAGAAGCCGTTCATGGGCCACGAGGTGGACCAAAAGTTCATGGAGTGCGCCAGCTTCAAGATGGAAGAGGGAAAGGCACGGGAGGTGCTGAAGGCGATCCGGGGGCTGGAGAAGGCCCCGGGTCTCGGCGACCTGACCGGCCTCCTGGCTGACGGCGGTTGAGTACCTCTGCGCACACTCCCTCTCCGCCGTCATTACTGTAAACCAGCCTAGATGAAGCCTAGATCAGCGACAAACATGGCTTTTTTACGGGTTTTATGACGGATCGGCGTCCTTCAATAAACTTATATTTCCATCGCATCTGCCTCTACCCAGAAGCGTGTAGGTTTGGGCTTTAAAGGCACGAATGTAGACGTCTCTCCCTTCTCGCTGAACGAACCCCGCCCGGGTTCCACGCGTGTGGGGGGAGACGAGACGCACTAGGGTAGGGACAATATGCACGTAGAGAACCTCATCATACTCGTGTCCCTGACCATACTGGTGAGCTACGTAAGCGGCCTCATCTACTCCAAGACCAGGATACCGGACGTCGTCTGGCTCATGGCCTTCGGCATCCTCATGGGCCCCGTACTCGGCTACGTGGACAAGGGCCTCTTCAACGAGCTGGCGCCCCTCATGAGCGTCATAGCCCTCAGCATAATACTGTTCGAGGCGGGCATCAACGTGGACATAGTGATGCTCCTGGGCTCCATGGGGAAGGCCATGGTGCTCTCCGTCGCCTCCATAATGGGCTCCATACTCCTAATCGGCGTCCTCACAGCCTACTTCCTGGCCCCCGAGCTCACTTTCCTACAGGGGATGCTGCTGGGCGCCATGGTGGGGGGCACCAGCACCGTGGCGGTCTACGGCATACTGAGCAGCATAGGCGACACCCTGCCCAACCTGGACAGCACCCGGGTGCTGCTCACCATGGAGTCCATAGTCTCGGACCCCGTCTGCATTATCTCGTCCATAACCCTCATCAAGATGATTGTGCAGCCCGAGTTCACCGTCCGCGACACCGTGAAGGATCTCCTCACCACGTTCATGCTCTCCTCCGCGCTGGGCCTCGCCGTGGGCGTCGCATGGGCCAAGGTCCTGGACAGGCTGAGGACTAGGCAGTACACGTACATGATCACCCTGGCGGCGCTGCTGCCCACCTACATAGCGAGCGAGCACTGGGTGGGGGAGGGCGGCGGCGCCGTCACGGCCCTCGTCTTCGGGCTCGCCATCACCAACTACAGGTACATCATGGAGCGGCTGGGCAGAGACGACAGGGTGCTCATCGACAAGAAACGGCTCAGGGAGTTCCACGAGGAGGTGACCTTCTTCGTGAAGAGTTTCTTCTTCGTCTACATAGGCGTCGTGGTGAGCCTCTCGGTGAGGTACGCGTTCATAGGCTTCGGCCTCGTGATTCTGCAGATCGCCATGAGGTACATGCTGGTGGCCTCCCTGAGCGGTCCCTTCGGGTTCACCCGGGAGGAGAGGGTGCTCTCCCAGGTGGTCTACGCGTCGGGGCTCCCCGCGTTCGTCATGTCCCAGCTGCCCCAGATATTCGACCCCGGACGCGTTCACTTCGTGGCCCCAGGGATATACCCCGACCTGTGCATGCCCATAGTGCTCGGCACCATCCTGTTCAGCGGTCTGATGGGGCCCGCCCTCGCCAGGAGGGCGCTGACCCCTGTGGAGCCCGTGGAGCCTGTGGAGGCGGGGTAGCCCCGGTTTTTCGTTATTAAGACTCCATATACGGTTTAAGCACCCGGCCCAAGGACATCGTTGATCAGGTTGAACTGGGTGCTCATACTCTGTGGGCTGATACCCTTCTG
>CAZEMD010000252.1:0-3494 GCA_964513225.1 uncultured Candidatus Bathyarchaeia archaeon
CCATCCTCGGCAGGGTGTGCTTCGCGCCGTGCCAGGAAGGCTGCAGGCAGGAGCTAGAGACCAAACCGATCCAGATACGCATGCTGAAACGCTACGCGGCGGACTGCTTCAAGGATCAGAACGGAGGACTCCTCAGAGACGTGGAGCGGAAGCCCTCTACCGGCAAACGGGTGGCGGTGGTCGGCGGAGGACCGGCGGGAGTGTCTGCCGCCTACTACTTGGGGATGCTGGGTCACGGCGTCACACTCCTGGAGAAGGGGAAGACTCTGGGGGGAGCTATGCTGTGGGGCATTCCCAAGTACAGGCTGCCCAAGGACGTCATGAAGGAGGAGATCGAAGCCCGGATGACAGAGGCGGGGGTCGAGGTGAAGCCCGGCGTCGAGGTGGAGGACCTCGGAGACCTCATGGCTGAGGGGTACGACGCCTGCTTCCTAGCAGTAGGCGCGGAGAAGTGCAACAGTCTGCGATGCGAGGGCGAGGAAAGCGAAGGGGTGATCAACTTCATCGACTTCCTCACGGCGGTCAACGTCAGGAACGAGACGCCGGACGTAGGCCGGAGGGTGGTGGTCATCGGCGGCGGTAACAGCGCGATGGACTCCGCGAGGACGGCGCGGCGCCTAGGTGCCGAGGAGGTAACCGTCTTCTATAGGCGGACCGAGGACGAGATGCCAGCGAGCATCGACGAGGTACACGGAGCCGTCGAGGAGGGGATCGACTTCGACTTCCTTAGCACACAGCTCACGATCCACCCGGGTAAGCCGCTAAGAATCGAATACCAGTACATGGTTCCCGGGGAGCCCGACGAGTCGGGCCGGAGACGCCCGGTCCCCATGGAGGGTGGGCACGGGTTCCTGGAGGCCGACACGGTGATAGCAGCCATAGGATACAACGTCATGGTGCCGCAGGGCTTCGACGTGGAGGTGGACCGCCGAGGCAGGATAGTAATAGACGACGACTACAGGACGAGCCGCGAATGCGTCTACGCCGGCGGCGACGCCGCTTTCGGCACCTCTAACGTCATCTCGGCTCTCAGGGACGGAAGGGCGGCAGCCTCATCCATCGACAGGTTCCTAGGAGGCGAGGGCCTGAGCGAGGCCGAGCCCGACATGGACGAGTTCGTCCAGAGACAGGCCGACCTAGACGAGATCCGTTCAAGACGCCAAGCCAAGATACCTGAGATGGACCCAGTTGAGAGGGTGAAAAGCTTCGAGGAGATCGAGAAGGTCTTTGACAGGTGCACGGCGGAGCGTGAAGCCGGCAGATGCTGGAGGTGTGACTGGAATGAATAAGCAAGTGGAAGAAGTAAAGACGACCGTGTTCCCCTTCGGGCCTCAGCACCCTGTGCTCCCGGAGCCGATACAGCTGAGGTTCGTTGTCGAGGAGGAGGAGATCGTGGACGTGATTCCTCAGTTAGGGTACGTCCACCGTGGGATCGAGAAGGCCATCGAGCTCAACGACTACAGGAGGAACATCTACCTCTGTGAGCGTATCTGTGGCATCTGTAACTATATGCACGGCATGGCGTACTGCGAGAGCATAGAGAAGCTCACGGACACCATGGTGCCGCTGCGGGCCAAGTACCTGCGCACCGTGTGGTCCGAGCTAGGTAGGCTCCAGAGCCACCTGCTGTGGCTAGGCCTTTTCTCCGAGGGAGTCGGGTTCGAGAGCCTCTTCATGCAGATATGGAGGATAAGGGAGATCGTGCTGGAGCTCAACGAGGCGACGGCGGGTCACCGCATCCACCTGTCCACCAACGTCATCGGCGGCGTCAACATGGACATGGACGAGGGCCTCGTCAACCGGTACTACACCGACATGGATAGGCTCAGGAAGGAGATGGACACCCTCGCACCCGTATTCTACAAGGACAAGGCTTTCCAGGAGAAGCAGGTGGGCAAGGGGGTCCTGCCCAAGAAGGACGCGGTCCACCTGGGGGCGGTGGGGCCCACCATCAGGGGAAGCGGCATACCCCAAGACATGAGGAAAAACTACTACGAGGCGTACGGGTTCCTTGACTTCGAGCCCGTCACATACGACGGCGATGACGTATACTCCAGGACACTGGTGAGGTTCGACGAGGTCTACCAGAGCATCGACCTCATCGAGGCCGCTTTGAAGCAGATGCCCGAGGGGCCCATAGTGGACAAGAACGACAGGTTCCCGGACGGCGTAGCCATAGTCCGCGTCGAACAGCCTAGGGGCGAGTGCTTCTACTACGCTGTGGGGAACGGGACCATCCACCTGGAGAGGATGAGGATCAGGACGCCCACCCTGCCCAACATACCTCCGCTGCTGCACATGCTCAAGGGCTACGAGATCTCGGACATACCCGCCATCGTCCACAGCATCGACCCGTGCATGGCGTGCGCCGAGCGGATCACCTACGTAGACAAGGGAGGCCAGTGAGATGCCTAAGATGCTGGATAACATCCTTCGGAACCTCTTCTCCAAGCCGGCCACGGTGAGGTACCCTTTCGAGAAGCCCGAGCACGTACCAGGCACAAGGGGCGAGCTGAGCTTCGACATGTCCAGGTGCGACCAGTGCCAGGACTGTGAGCGGCTCTGCCCCTCGGGGGCCATAAAGGTGGACGTCGAGGGCAAGCGGATAGAGTGGGACCCCTATAAGTGCATGTACTGCCACCTGTGCGTTAGGAGCTGCATGCATGAAGCCATAACGCCTCTGGACAACGTGCAGCCGCCGGGCTACAGGCTGGAGAAGAAGGTCTTTGAGGCCTAACCCCTTTATCTGTACTGTTCCTTGTATTCGCTGTCCTGGAGCGTGTCGAGGCGTGCCTCCATCCGGGCTAGGGTTCTCTCCACGTTCATGAGGCCGTCCTTGAGGCCGTCGGCGATCTCCATGAGGGCGACGCTCATCTCTAGAGGAAGGTCGTCGGAAACCTTGTAGAACTCGCTCTGGCTCTTCTTGATGAGTATGACGTTGCTAATCCTCTGGATGCCCTCTATCTGGGCGTCTATGCTCCTGATCTGGCGCTTGGCCTCGTCGAGGAGGGCGCGGTAGTCGCTGTGCTTCAGGTCTTCCCACGGAGAGTCTTCTGACAGGAAACCACCAAAGATACACGGGTTTCATGGGATATATATTTTTAAAGGCACGCCTGCGTGGCGATAGGGGAGGATGGTTCAAGTTCGAGTCGCTTATAGAAGCAGAACAGCATTGCTGAGATTCTGGCCTTAAGGTTTTCTGGGAACTATGTGAGTCTCAAGCTTGATTAATCCGCCAAAACATGAATTTCATTTTTACCTGTGGTAATGCAATTCTGAAGTGATTCTGAAGTAACTATAAATAAGCTCGATACGCTCAACTGAACAAACATCATGGAGAAATGAAGAAATGCGCATATTTAACACCGAATTCGGGGGAAGAAGATACGATATCCCCTCAGTCTCGAACGCCGCAAGACGGTTCACAGGCGTGATAACCGTCCTTGCGGTGATCGCCGTCATCGGGCTTGTCGTGGTGACATCCGTGTTTGTAC
>CAZEMD010000253.1:0-3488 GCA_964513225.1 uncultured Candidatus Bathyarchaeia archaeon
TTGGAAAATTCTTCGTCTACATATTGCTGATTGTAGGAACCTTGCTGGCAGCGGTTGGCCTTGACGTGGCCACGCTGCTCAGCCTATAGGAGGAAATGACGAATGTCAATGTTTAGACGAGAAATCCCGACAGCGTTTCTATCCTTCGTCGGTGTAGTGATACTGCTAGCCTTCTTCACGACTTTTGACATCTTTGAAACAATTAAAGGCGTCTTTACGAGTTGGATACCTGTTATAAGCGCGACGAGCGTCGGCCTTGGCCTCATCTACATGGTCTACGCCCAATATATGAACTATCAGAGGAACAAGAACCTGAACAACCTGATATACCTGGTTGTTCCCCTAGTATTCTTCGTTATATTCTTCGGAACCGCCTTGGTCGTGCCCGGCAACATCAGCAGCGATGCCTACCAATGGCTGTACTTCCACATATACCAGAACGTGGGTGGCGTAATCTACGCCGTCATGTTCTTCACGCTCGCAAGCAGCGCCATAAGAACCATGAGAATGGTCACGAAAGACCCTACAGGAGGATACCAGTTCCGACTCGAAGCAGCGGCGCTTATGTTCGGAGGCTTGATCTATACTCTGAGACAGATCCCGCTCTTCCAGGTATATTTGCCGGGAATAGTGGGCTTCGGCGAATGGATCATGCTGGTCCCCAACGTAGGTGGTGGCAGAGCTGCGGTAATGGCTGCGGCTCTGGGAGCCGTCGTGGTTGGAATCAGGACACTCTGGGGTAAAGAGAGAACGACGACGGAGGTTGATTAATATGGCAACAACAAGAGAAAGACTCGCGAAAGCGACGAGATTCTACCAGATCATATGGGCGTTGTGCCTCATAGGAATGTTCATACCTCTCGTCTATCCATTGGGTTTACCCGTGGTGTTAAGCGAGCCGGTGAAGGATTATTATAACAGCATCGTTGAGCTACCAGAAGGATCAGTAATAGCTGTGAGTTTCGGGGCATCTGCCTCGCTTCTCGATGAGCAGGAAGCGCAGTTCCTTGCGACTTGGAAGAGCGTCTTCCAAAGTGGTCACAAAGTCATATTCTACTGCTCCACCGAAGACGCGTCGATCGTAATAAACAACGAACTCGCCGATGTGGTACCTGAGAGTTTTGGGTATACGTACGGAGAAGACTACGTGATATTGCCCTACTCTCCCCTCGGCGAGGCGGGTCAAGCCGCGTTCGCGCAGAGCATCAGAAGCATCTACTCAAGCGACATCAACGGCGATCCTCTGAACAGCATACCTCTCATGCAGGACATAGACAACCATGAAGGTATCGATCTACTTATCTACCAGTATACGAGTTGCACCGACATCGAGTGGGCCGTACGACAGTGGGTCGTGCCCTACAACAAGCCGGTGATAGCCACAACGCTTGGCTGCTGTGGACCTATGGCTGCACCGTATTACCCAACACAGATACAGGGATTCCTAAGCGGAAGCGGAGCAGGAACAGAGCTTGAGGTCGTATCAGGTAACCCCGGGCCAGGGGCGGCCATGGGCGACGCGAAAAACCTCGGTATACTACCATTCCTTGCAGCGGTTCTATGGATGAACGTGAAGCCGTTCATCGGGAAGGAGGATTGACAATGGCTAGCGTGATTGGAGGGTTCATCGGGACCCTGTTCATCATAAGCGTCATGTCTATGCTCTGGAAAGACAACGTGTTCTTCAGGTTCGGACAAGCCGCCATAATGGGCGCCAGCGTCGCACACTATACATTCATGAACTTCCAGTCAGTCCACACAAACGCCATTAAACCAATAATGGCTGGGAACGTGCTCTTCATAATACCGCTGATACTTGGCCTTCTCACGTACTCGAGGCTCAGCAGCGACCTATCTTGGCTCGCCAAGTACCCCACAAGCGCTCTTGTTGGAGTCGGCACAGGGGTAATGATCGCTGGAACGCTGAGAGGACAGATAATCGACCAGATAAAACAGACGATACTGGACGCGTTCGCAGGCATTAACGGGATACTGATCTTCATAGGCGTGGTCACGGCCTTCAGCTTCTTCATATTCACGAAGGAGCACACGGGTGCGATGGGCACAAGCGTGAAGATCGGGCGGGTGTTCCTAATGATAAGCCTCGGAGCCAACTTCTCCGGCGAGCTCGTCTGGTACCTGACTCAGATGATCGGACGGCTGATGTACATACTCAACGAGTTCATATGGCCACTACTCGGAGCATAACGAAAACCTATTCTCCTTTTTTTAAAACATATATTCATGGTAAGCACAACACTATTAGATCGATATGGTTCAAAAGTTATGGGATTATGAGAAACCAGTCATCAACGATCCACCCCCAGGGAAAAAATCCAAGAAACTATTGGAAAAAATGGGGTACACGAGAGACGCGCCGTACCCCCTCGCGAAATACGCCGAAGGGGTCTGGATCCAGGACCTGGACGACAACATACTCTACGACTTCATATCCGGCAGGTGCACCGTGAACGCGGGGCACAGGCACCCCGTTATCATGAAAGCCCTAAAGGATCAGGCGGACAAGGTCACTCACTGCGCGGTTGAAGACCTCTACAACCTCGAGAAGAGCCTGGACGCCGTGGTCCCCCTGAGAGGAAACGGGAGCCTACGCGCGACCTACGCCCTAAGCGGCTCGGCGGCCAACGACGCGGCCATAAAGATGGCCAGGAAGGTCATGGGCAGGATGGGCATCATCTGTTTCGCGGGGGCCTACCACGGCACCACCTATGGGGCTCTAAGCGTAAGCAGTTACGTGCCCTCGATGGTCCAGGGGTTCGGCCGCCTCAACGACATCTTCTATTTCCCTTATCCTGACTATCTTCACCCTCCCTTCGGTAAACTCGATGGAGAAGACGTGGACGACATAATCATCGGGCTCATCGAGCAGGCCTTTGAGACCTATATGCCTCCCGATGAGGTAGCGGCGGTCCTGTTCGAGCCAGTCGCGGGAGACGCAGGTTGGCTCATACCCTCGAAGAGCTTCGTCAAGAAGCTCGACAAACTCGCTCAGAAGAACGACGTCCTCTTCATCTCGGAGGAGGTCCAGACGGGCTTCGGGAGAACCGGCGAATGGTTCTGCACCGAAAACTACGGTGTGACGCCGGACATCGTCGTCCTCGGCAAGGCCATGGCCGGCGGGGCCATCGCCATGGCGGGGGCCGTCGCCAAACAGGGCCTCTTAGAGAAAAGCGGGGGCTTCTACCACGGCCATACCATGGGC
This sequence comes from uncultured Candidatus Bathyarchaeia archaeon, assembly GCA_964513225.1. GTDB lineage: Archaea > Thermoproteota > Bathyarchaeia > TCS64 > TCS64 > RBG-16-57-9. The sequence continues at coordinate 3,224 of CAZEMD010000253.1, forward strand.
CGTCAGCCTCTGGGCCTCGCGGCGACACTGGCCAACATCGAAGTGATCAGGTCCGAGAAACTGGCAGACAGATCCAGGTCCAACGGGAAGCTCATGATGAGCCGCCTGAAGGAGGTGGAGGAGAAGTACGAGTGCGTTGTCGAAGCCAGGGGCATCGCGTCGCTGATCGGCGTCGAGATCTCGTCCAAGGAACTGGCTGGGAAGATTGCGGTCGACTGCTACCGCAACGGCGTCTACATCATCGAGATGGGCTACAGGGGCATAG
>CAZEMD010000254.1:0-3476 GCA_964513225.1 uncultured Candidatus Bathyarchaeia archaeon
TTCAAGATAAGCGTCAAACCCCGGGAGCTGAAGCCCGTCAAGGAGGACCTGGAGCCCCAGCGCCGGTTCAGGCACGTATCCGAGGAGCAGCTGGAGATACTGCAGAGGCACATCAACGGCGACTGGGAGGCCCTCCTCAACATCGAGAAGGAGGGCAGGCTCCCCTTCTACTGACCCCTTTTCTCCTAAACCTGTTATACCCAGCAACCGGCTACTATATTCCTGAGACGACATGCCGCACAGCGTCACGTTGGAGGACGTGGAGGCCCTAGCCTATGGCGGGGCCATCCTGGGAGGAGGAGGCGGAGGCTGGCCCGACACAGGACTAAAGACAGGCACCCTCGCCCTTGAAATAGGTAAGATAGAGCTATGGGGACCGGAGGAGGCGGACCCCGAGTGGAGAGTCATCACGAGCGCCGCGCTGGGGGCGCCCACCGAGCGGGGGAACACCAAGCCCATGCACTACATCAGGGCGGCCCAGCTACTCAGGGAGGTGGGCGTCGAGTTCCACGGCGTCATCGCCGCCGAGAACGGAGGCCACAACAGCTTCGGCGGCTGGCTCATAGCCGCCGCCCTGGGGCTCCCTGTGGTAGACACCCCCGGGGATGGCAGGGCCCACCCCACGGCCATGATGGGGAGCATGGGGCTCCACCGCCTGGACTACAGGAGCGTCAAGTCGGGGGTCACCGAGGGAAGCGAGGTGGTGGCGTGGGGCACCCTCCAGACCACGAGCAACGTGATACGCGCACAGGCGCGGGACATGAAGGCGCTGATAGCCATGGCCAGGGACCCCGTGCCCGTGAGCTACACACGGGAGCACGGCGCACCCGGCGCCATAAGTATGGCCATGGACCTGGGCAAAGCGTTCCTAGCGGCCAAGGATAAGGGGGCAGACGCCAAGGTGAAGGCGGCCACCGAGTTCCTCGGCGGCGAGCTCATATGCAAGGGACGGGTCACCGATGTGGCCATCGAGGCCAGGGGCGGGTTCGACGTGGGCTTCGCCACCGTCAGGCAGGGCGGCGGGGAGTGGGAGCTCGGGTACGTCAACGAGTACATGACCCTCGAGAAGGACGGCGAGAGGCTGGCCACCTTCCCCGACCTAGTTACGACGTTCACCGGGAAAGGCGACCCGGTGACCAGCGCAGGCCTGGCGAAGGACCAGACCGTCTACGTGGTCAACGTGCCCAAGGAGAAGATACTGGTGGGCGACGGTAACAGGTACAGCGAGAACTACGAGGTGGTGGAGTCCGCCCTGGGTAGGCCCATGGTCGAGCGCCTCGGTGGCTACCTGAAGGGCTGAGGCTTGAACCCCTCAGGGCCTCCGAGACTCTACTATTATCGTCTCCGTGTCGCCGTTGTCGGCGAGCGTCGGCTGTGTGTGGGGGCATAAGTTTATCCCCAAACCATCTCTATCTCTCCCTAGAGGAAATCGAGAGAAATTAAAATTTGACAACGAGGTCAAAAAGAGGCTAAACGCGCGCGGCCACCACATCAAGGCTTTATAGCTCCTCAGGCACTAATAGGCGAAAGAAATTGGAACCAAAACAACGAGCACTACAGGTCATAGATCAGAACGCCGAGCAGATCGCGGACGTAGGGGACGCGATATGGAGCTTCGCGGAACTCGGTATGCAGGAGTACGAGACCCACGATCTCCTTGTCAAGGTCCTCTCACAGGAGGGCTTCAGGATCGACCCCATCGAGGGCTTCCCGACGGCGGTCATGGCTACGTATGGCTCGGGCAAGCCTGTCATAGCGGTGCACACGGAGTTCGACGCCGTGCCAAGCGGCTCGCAGGCGGCTGGGGTCGCAGACCGCAGGCAGCCGGTGGTCAAGGACGCGCCCGGGCACGCGGAGGGGCACAACACCAACGCCGCGGTGATGGTGGGAGCCGCCGTCGCGGCGAAGCGCGTGCTGGACGAGTTTGGCCTTGAGGGGACCATCAAGCTCTTCGGCACCCCGGCTGAGGAGCAGATACTTGCCAGACCCTACTTCGTCCGGGATGGCTACCTCAAGGGGGTCGACGCAGCCTTCCATCCTCACGTGGGCAGCCGGCTCTCCACCTCATGGGGCATCCGACAGTACGCCAACATGTCTGTGCAGTATACGTTCCACGGCAGGACCGCCCACGGCGCCAACCCCTGGCTGGCGAGGAACGCCCTCGACGGCGCCAAGCTCATGAGTGTGGGCTGGGACGTTCAACGGCAGTACATCCAGCCTTCGGCGAGGAGCCACACAGTCATCACCGATGGCGGCGTACAGCCGAACGTCATCCCGGAGATCGCTACCATCTGGTTCTACTTCAGGGACGCCGACCGCGACGGCGTCCTCGCCATGTACGACCGGGCGAAAAACGTCTCCCAGGGCGCAGCGTTGATGACGGGCACCACGGTGACGGAGAACATGCTCTCGGCTGGCTGGCCCACGCGTGACAACGTCACCATGGCCGAGATAGTCCAGAAGAACATCGAGATGGTTGGCATGCCAGACTGGACTTCCGAGGATGTCGATCTGGCGCTGAAGGTGCAGAAAATCGGCTCCGTGCCCGAGATCGGCCTCGAGACCAGGCGCTTCCCGTTGAAGAAGGCGGTGCAGGGAGCGTCGACCAACGACTCGGGAGACATCTGCTGGACCGTGCCCCACGGCAGGATAACCTTCCCGGCCAACGTGCCCGGCATCCGGGCGCACCACTGGACTGCCGCGATCGCGACCGCGACCTCCTTTGCTCACAAGGGAACAGTGGCGGGCGCCAAGGTCCTGGCGGCCTCGATGGTGGACCTGTTCACGAACCCCGAGCTGCTGAAGAATGCCAAGAAGACGTTCGCCGAAGAGATGGCCGGGACCGAGTATGAGCCGCTCCTGCCGCCAGGTCAGAAGCCGCCAGCGGATCTGAACAAGGACACGATGGATAAATACCGTCCCTTGATGAAACCCTTCTACCTGCGTAAGGAGATCAGGTTCGTCTAGGGGCAATATTTTAATCCAACCCCAAGGCATCGAACTGCTTTTACCGTCGGATGACGATAATTTCATGATGCGAATTGTCTGATGAGCTCGACCTATCACCGGCCGAGAGAAGGGTCTACGAACTCGTCTGCCAGGGGGACGTCATGTGCAAGGAGGTGCCCCGCATGGACAGCGGCGCCATCACAAGCCTCGTAAACAAGGGGCTCGTGGAGATATACAAGCGACAGGTCTCCCCCTACCGGGACAAGAGACACAAGTACATACGAAGAGTCTAGCCTACTCGGCTACCTCGAAGGGCTCCTCCTCGCTGAACGCCCACGGGAAAGGCGACGGCCTGTCCCTGGGATATACCTCCAGAATCCTACTCCGCAGCTCCATGTCCCGGGACGTGAACGGGGCCCTGTCCCTCTGAAAAAGCACGGCCCTGAACCTGGATATGTAGACTCCCACGGTATCAGCCTTCACCAGGGATTCTTCTCTGGCGTTCTTGTACAGCGACAACTCGTAAA
>CAZEMD010000255.1:0-3438 GCA_964513225.1 uncultured Candidatus Bathyarchaeia archaeon
CACCTCCCGGAGGTACTCCTCCAGCTCGTCCCTGTCGAGGAGGTCGAGCTCGCGGAAGTCTATCTCCACGCCCAGCCGCTCCTTGGCGGCTCTGAGCCTGGTCTCCATGTCGGCGATGGGCACGACGCTCTTGCTTCCCTTTTCGGCGACGGCCCTCCGTCGTAGATAGTTGTCTATGCCGCTGACCTTGCAGCCCAGCTTCGCCAGCTTCAGCGCCAGGGTCCAGCCCAGGTAGCCGTCGATGCCCAGTATCATGACGCGCATGTCCTTGAGCAGGTACCCGAACCTGGTTTCATGCCACTCGGGGCACTGCTCGAAGCTTATGCTAGGTTCGAACATGCCGAGCTCGGGGCGCCTCGCGCACTCGATGAGGAGCCCCTCCTCGCTTATCTTGTCTCTTAATGCCTCTATGGACTGGCCGCAGGCCCTGAAGTCCACGTTGCCTTTAAGCAGGGCCGCGGGGCAGTTCCAGCAGGTCTTTTCTTCGTTATGCTGCATATATCATATCTCCAGTTGTTTCATGAAAACGTGAATCGAGTCCTCGATGCAGGGGTCGTCCGGCAGGTCGCCCCGGCTCAGCCCCCTTAGGTACAGGAAGGCGTCGTCCTCCGTGTGGGTCCCCGACAGGAAGTCCTCCTCGTAGAGGGACTCCTTGAACAGCCCCGTCTTGACGCTGTAGCCCTTCATGGGCGTCACCACGAGGTCGGGCGCGTTCCCGGCTTCGGGCCCCCTGAATACGTCCCGTCCACGGTGGACCTCCTTCACCACCTTTCGCCCGTTGTGCCTGAGACCGGATAACAGGTCGGCCAGCTCATCACACAGTTGTCGTGCGTCCTCTGGCTTCACGGAGCCCCGGGGGAACCTCTCGACGCGGTTCAGGTATATCTTGGTGGACTCGGCGGCGAAGGCCCGGGTCTCCAGCCGGATGTTGTTATAGTTTTTCCGGGGGTCGTCCCCTGCCGCCAGGTAGCCTTGGTCCCTGAGCAGGGTGTTGAGGTTGACCGCGGTCTCGGCTGGGCCCATGCCGTGGTCGCTGAGCATCATGAGGGGGGCGTCAGGCTCCAGCCTTGACGCGACGTGGGCCACGGCGGCGTCCACCTTCTCGAAGAAGCTCAGGAAATCCTGGTGCTGTTCGTGGCCACCGTCGGCGTAGGCGTCCCAGAGGTGGTGCTCTATTCGGTCGGTGCCTGTGACCACGAAGAACAGCAGGTCGTACCGGTCTTTCTCCAGCAGACCGTCGAGAACCCTCAGCCTCTGGTCCAGCGTCTCCTCGAGCTTTCTGAGAAACAGAGGGATGGATTTGCCGAACAAGGAGGCGTCCACGTCCACCTCGTAGCCATCTTCCTTGAGCCGTGGCAGCAGTTCGGGCGGGTACACCGCTTTTTCGAGTTGCGGTGAGACGAAGCCCGTTATCATGGCGCCGTTCAGTGGCTGGGCGGGGTACGACGCCGGGAGGTTGATCACCAGCACTCGTTTCCCGGGCCTCTTGCTCCAGAACGGCGGGGCCTTCAGCTTGCTGCTGCTGTGGTAGCATACGGTGTAGGTGCCGGGGATGAAGTCTGTGAAGCCGTAGACGCCGTGGGTCCCCGGGTCGACGCCCGTTATCATGCTGCTCCAGGACGCGGCGCTGTTCGCTGGCAGGCTCGACCGCATCTTGGCGAGGCATCCCTGCTCGATGAGCGCCTTCGTGTGGGGCATGACGCCTCGCTGCGCCAGTTCCCCCAGTAGGTGGATGGGCACGCCGTCTAGGCCGATTATCGCGGCTTCGGGGTTCATGGCTTCACGTCGGGTAGCTAGATTACCAGATGGGATGTTACTACACTATAGTAGTAAATAAACTTTGGGTGTTTCCCCCGGCAACATCAAGGAAACTCTACGACCCGGGGAACACCGAGCCCCAGCCGTCCCTCAACGCGGCGCAGTGATCCACGAGCCTGCCGCCCAGCAGCCTGCAAGCCGCCAGCGAGTCCTCGCCGGGGCCCTTGATGGAGACCGCGCCGTAGTGGAGGGTCACGTCCCTCGAGACGTAGTCGGGGACGCCGAAGGTCACCATCCCGAAGTTGAGTATCACGGAGATGAGCGACATGAGGGTCACCTCGTTGCCGCCGCCCAGCCCCCCGGAGGAGGTGAACGCCACCCCCACCTTGCCCTGCAGCCTGCCCCAGTACCTGGGGTGGAGCCCCTCGTTGAAGAACGCGTTCATCCCGGTGCTCATGGTCCCGCAGTGGGTGGGGGACCCGAACGCGAAGCCGTCGTACAGGGGCACCGAGTCAAGATCGACGTCCTCGACCCTCCTGACGTCTGCTTGTCCGCCGCGTCCCTTTACGCCCTCCGCGACGGCCTCGGCCATCCGTTCCACGTTCCCGGTGACGCTGTCGTATACCACCAACACCCTGACCTCGTCCAAACCAAGACACCTACAATGAACAGGGCCCCCAGAATAAAAACAGCCAAGGCTCAGGCATAGTTACATGGAATAACTGAATTTCAATATTCCATAGATTGTTTAAATTAGTCATATAATTATCAAATCGTTTGATTCACGAAAATAGGGTTCAAACCCAACTCCTATATAGAATGTGCGGCGGATGCAAACTGAACCAGATGAATTATGGATAAAATTATGGCCCCACACACACTTGGTTCGCTCCGATGTGAGCACATGTGATTTACTCAAAGAGTTTCTCAATAGTCATAATACTGACTGCTGCGAGAGAGGGTAGAATTATAGTGGTCAGGAACGAATCAACCTGCATCACCAGACCAGCGGCTATGGCGCTGATCCAAAGGACGATATGGCCAATAATTACGCCAGTTTTTTTCTTCATATAAAGAGCCTGCTTATTATACATTGTAGTCTTTAGTAGCAAACCATACGCGGCTTTTCCAACGGGTGAGAGAACATATCTTCCTTTTTGCTGGATTACGAAGGGTGAGAGTGTTTTTAGGTGATATGAAAGGGTGGGGCTATCAGAGATTTTAGCGGTGTTTAGGATATCTGTGAAGGTTGTTTCCTTCGCTTCGCCAATGTATCTGAGTACGTTTCTTCTTATCTGATGGTCTAGCGCCTTGAAAACTTCTTCTTCAAGGTTGTTTATCTCTTGTTCTTCTTTTTCGCCCATATCTTGCACTTGTGAGAGTATTTCATTTACTGAAATTTAAATCGGCGAGTGAAAAGAGTTTTAGTGAAATATTTTTTACTTGTTTGTTTTCGCTCTCGTCACACAGAAATAAACGTTTTACTGTACAGAAATAACTGTGGGTTCAACTGAACCCGAGGAATTGGATAAATTAGGATGGTTTCTATCAACTTGATCTGCTTTGATTTTTTCGTTGATTATGTTTGTATTGATAGAATCCAAACGAACCCATCATTACAAAGAACGCAGCCACAAGCATCCTCCCATACGTCTCTGATACAATGTATCCATACCAGTT
>CAZEMD010000256.1:0-3437 GCA_964513225.1 uncultured Candidatus Bathyarchaeia archaeon
TGGCAGCTTTGCGTCAGGTACGAGAGGCTGAAGAGGAAGTACCCGAAGCCCATACTCCAGTACATATAGGGGTGAAAGATGATGGCCGCGCGACTTTCCAGGCACCGGGACGCCGTCGCCATATTTTTCGTGGTCATCGCCGTAACCGGTTTCAACCTGTGGCAGCATAGAGGCGGCCCCCCGCCGGGGTACACCGAGTTCAACCGGTACGGGTTCAGCTTCTTCTACCCGGACAACTGCCCGTTGAGGGAGGCCGTGGTGTACCCTGGGACGCCGTCATACAGCTTGGGAGACCTTCAAGGCGAGTCATCAGGCGCGTCCCGTAACATCATAGGGATCGTCTGGGGTGCCGGGCAGGCGAATAGTCTCAAGGAGTTCACAGGCCAGATCATAGATGAGGCGAGGAAAAACAGCGAAGTGACGGGCGTCGACGAGGGCGAGTACGTGAGGCTCGGCGGCAAACAGGTCTATAAGAGGAGGTTCGCCCTCAGCGGAGGCGGCGTCACCGTCCCCGGCCTGATGGCGGGCTGGGAAAGCCCCGAGGGGAGGATGTTCGTCCTCTACAACGTGAGGGTCGGGGAAGACGAGGCCTGGCTCGTGAACCAGATGAGGGCGATGCTCGTGAGCCTGGAGACCATGCCCCCGGCTGAGCCGGTGGAGCTGGAGTCCTACTGGCCCACCGACGAGTGGCGGTACGTGAAACCCGAGGTCACGGGGCTGGACGGCTACATTCTGCAACGCATGGTGGACGAGATCATGGGGAGCGGTCTAGCCGTGGACGGCGTTCTGGTGGTGAAGGACGGCTACCTGGTGCAGGAGTGGTACTTCAACGATTACGGGAACGACGTCCTCCACAACGTTTACAGCTGCACCAAGAGCGTCGTCTCGACCCTGGTGGGAATCGCCATAGAAAGGGGCGAGATAGATGGGGTGGACTCCCTCCTTCTCGACCTCTTTCCAGATATATCTCCGGAGGACATGGACCCGTTGAAGGAGTCCATTACTCTGGGGGACATGCTGATGATGAGCGCGGGGTTCGACGCACGGGACAGCTGGCTATACGAGTGGGAGAGGCTGGGAGACATGCACGACGCCGACGACGCCGTGCAGCACGTGCTGGACCTGCCCATGGCCTTCGAGCCGGGCAGCAGGTTTGAGTACACCAACGGAGTCAGCCACCTACTCTCATGCCTCATAACGGAGAGGACGGGGATGAGCGCAGCCGAGTACGCCGACGAGCACCTGTTCGGGCCCCTCGGGATCACGGACTACGAGTGGAGAACCGACGACGCCGGAAGAAACTGGGGGTACAGCAGCCTCTACATGAGGCCCCGGGACATGGCGAAGATCGGGTACCTGTTCCTCAACGACGGCGTGTGGGACGGCGAGCAGCTTGTCCCAGAGAGCTGGGTGAGGGAGGCGACCAGGCACAGGATCGACGCCAACCTCAGGGACGGCTACGGCTACCAGTGGTGGGTGGACGACGACGGCTTCTACCTGGCCCTGGGCTACATGGGCCAGTTCATCTTCGTGATACCCGAGCACGGCATCGTCGCGGTGTTCACCGGCGGCACCCCCGAGACCTTCGACTACACCATAGAGCTGCCCGAGCGGTTCATAATACCCGCCGCCGGCTAGCCGCCCAGGGACTCGAAGACCCGTTCGATGAGCGCTTCCTCCCGTATCCTCTTCAGTATCTCGTGCCAGTACAGCTGGCTGCTTGAGGCGAAGAGGGCGCCCATGACGCTGAGCTCGGCGACGAAGTCCCTCAAGGCGGCCAGCCCCACGCCCCCGCCGACCAGCCAGGGGTGGACGTGCTCGAAGGTCGTCAACGCCAGCCCGAAGGCGAAGACCACGTTCAGCAGTATGAGAACCCCTGTCACCCAGAAGCCCCACCTGGAGAAATGGACGCCGGAGACGTAGATGCCGACGATGACGACGGACAGGGCCAGGTAGAGCCACCCGAAGACGCCCCAGGAGCCGGTCTGGACCCTCAACAGGTTGAGGGCGAGGAAGAGCACCTGGGTGCCGATGTTCCAGCGGAGCAGGAAACGGAAAGGGTCGCCGCCGTCCCTCCAGAAGAGGAGCCAGCTGAAGCAGACCAGCCCCGGGATCACGGCCACGGCGACGGCCTTGAGGTAGAAATAGACCCAGATGTTCATCGGGTCGAGTATGAACATTCCCGCGTAGGCTGACAGAAACACCAGGCTGAGCGCGCCCGCGAGCTTGCCGAGCTTCAGGGTGTCCACGTGGGAAGGTCGGCGCTCAGGATATTATTGCTTTACCAATGTCTCCCGTTAAGGGCCGGTCTGAGGCAACTCTTCCTCTTCCTCCAGGTTCATGACGGCCGGTATGAAGAACGCCGCCGCGCCCATCAACGCCAAGACTAGCCCCCCGATCCTGAACCAGAATAGTAGGCCCAGGCTGTCCGAGACCGGGCCGGCGACAGCCAACCCTATGGGGGTCATTCCTCCGCTGAGGCTCATGAGGATGGTGAACACCCGTCCCTGCATCTCGGGCGGTATCACCGTCTGCATGCTGGAGAAGAAGGTCCCGTTGGCCATGGCGTTGAAGACGGCGAAGATGAAGACGCAGCCCACGGCAACCAGGAAAAGCGGGGGTGGTATGAAGCTGAAGGCCATTATGAAGACGCCGCTTATTACCAGTGAAGTCATGGCGGTGACGACGCGTCTCCTGAACCCGCCCCAGGCGCCTAGGAGCAGGCCGCCGGCTATCATGCCGACGCCGTTGGCAGACTGGAGCCACCCCAGCTCCATGGCGCCGCCGTCGAAGTGGTTGGTGACCACCAGCGGGAGGAGGCTGAACGCGGGGCTCATGAGGAAGTTGATGAGCATGGACATCCCCATGATGACCCTGAGGCCCTTCCAGCTCCAGACGAACACGGCTCCCTGCCTCATGTCTGAGAGTATGCTCTTCAGCCCCATCGTCTCCTCCGCCTCTCGGCTTGGCTGAGGGACCTTGACGAAGAAGAGGGGCCCCACAGCGAGCACCGCCGTGGCCACGTCGATCAACAGTATTGTCTGGATCGGCATTACCTCCATCAGGAACGCCCCCAGGGGAGGCGCGACTATGGCGGCCAGCCCGTTCAGGCTCTGGTTCATCCCCGCGACCCGGCTGAGGCTCTCCTTGTCCACCATCATGGTCGTCGTTGCCTGCATGGCGGGCCACTGGAAGGCGCCGCCCAGCGACCGGGTGAACATGGCCAGGAACACGTGCCAAAGCCGTATGGCTCCGGTGCCGTAGAGGAACGCCAGCGCCACCACAACCAACGCTATGAACGAGTCGGAGACCATCATCACGGTCTTGCGGTTCCACCTGTCCACCAGGGCGCCGGCGAAGGGCCCCAGCAGCACCTGGGGAAGCATGGCGACGATGCTGGCGAAGGCCAGGGTGGACGCAAGCCCCGTGGTCTCGGT
>CAZEMD010000257.1:0-3436 GCA_964513225.1 uncultured Candidatus Bathyarchaeia archaeon
GCGCCTACTTCACGACGCTCACCAAGGAGTACCAGGACGAGATAATCGCCCGCACCATGCACGGGCTGGACTAGATTGTGAAGCCTTTTCCCCTCATCCACCCCTATTGGGCTCATGGTTGAAACCCGGGACTTCAGAACCAGGCGGCTGCCGCGGGAGTACGACGAGCTCGCCCCCGACGGCTCCGAGATAAGGGTCCTCATGAGGATGAACGGCGGCCAGCTTGCCCACTGCACCCTGCCGCCACATGAGGCGTCTGACGCCGTCTACCATAGGACCGTCGAGGAGATCTGGTACTGCCTGCGGGGCCGGGGCGAGGTGTGGAGGAGCCAGGGGGAGAGGGAGGAGGTGACGGGGTTCACGCCCGGGGTGTGCGTAAGCGTCCCCCCGGGCGTCCGCTTCCAGTTCAGGAACAACGGCGGAGAGCCCCTGGAGTTCGTCATCGCCACCATACCGCGGTGGCCCGGTTACCACGAGGCGGTTAAGACGGAGAGGCACTGGGCTTAGAAGGCTGGTGCGGAGGGAGGTGCCCCCCGGTATTTGTTCGTATCGACCGACGTTTTTCAAAGTGTAGATTTATCTGAGCGTGAAGTGAACGAGGGTACATGAGGAACGTATACGTCGTCACCCACGCGCAGTCCCTGCACCACGTCGAGAGGAGGGTTGGTGGATGGTATGACACGTCGTTGACCGATCTCGGGAGAACTCAGGCCGAGAAAACCGGGTGTTTCCTGAAGTCAGCCATCGACTCTTCGGACGTCCAGCTTTTCTCCTCGGACCTGAAACGCGCGGCCGAGACGGCGGAGATAATAGGCGGGCACCTAGAGAAGCCTGTCACGCTGGACCCACGGCTGCGTGAGATGAGCTACGGGGACGCCGGGGGGAAGCCGCAGGACTGGTTCCGTGACAGGATCAAGCCTCAGCCTTCCGACGGCAACAGGCTGGATCACAGGGTCTACACGGGCGCCGAGAGCAGGAGGGAGGTAGCCGAGAGGGTGGGCGCGGCCTTAGGCGATATTCTCGAAGAAGGGGCTGAGGACACGGTGATCGTGTCACATGGGTTCGCCTCCACTTTCCTGGTCATAGCCTGGATGATGGTGCCGGTGGAGCACATGGGTTACTGCAGCCTCCCCGCGAGGCCGGGCAGCGTATCTAAGCTGCATGAGGATGACAGGTTCGGGAACCGCGGGGTAGCCTACCTATGCCGAACGAGTCATCTGGAAGACTAGAATAGGCGGTAGGTTAATGGCTGTTTGATTTTCGTATCCGCATTCAAGCATACTAATTTTATTAGGAAATTTACTAATATTTTAAATAAAACTCGGTGGCGTCGAACTTGTCAACACTGATGAAATGCTACGTTTGGGGGAAATAAGAAATGGCGCAATGGGGAAAACCCACCGGGTTCTTCGGGAGGTTCCTGGCGAGGGGCATGGCCTGGGGCCACAGAGACTTCTACAGCAACACGGCCAAGGTGCTCGACCTCAGACAGGATGATAGGCTGCTTGAGATCGGGTTCGGCTCAGGGTACTTCATCAAGGACTACGCCTCGCATGTGGCCCGGATAGCCGGCATCGACCTGTCCCCGGACATGGTGAGCCTGGCTAGCAGCGTCAACAGAGAACTCGTCCAGAGGGGTAAGGCCGAGTTCAGGGTTGGTGACGCGGCGTCTCTGCCCTACGGCGACGAAGAGTTCACCGCGGTCGTCGGGATCGAGACGTTCTTCTTCTGGGAGAAGCCCGTGGAGTCGCTGAGGGAGATACACAGGGTGCTGGAGCCGGGCGGCAGGCTGATGCTTGAGATGGGGTACAACAGGGAGGACGGGCTGGACCACGCCGAGTACGCGAGGAAGATGGGCTTTGTCCTATACGGCGCCGACGAGATGCGGGAGATGCTTGAGGGGACTGGTTTCAGCGATGTGGAGTTCACTTACTATAAGGGTTTCTGGGTTCCCCTCAGGGGGCACGTCGTACCCAAAGGCATGATTGTTAAAGCAGTCAAGGAGAAGAACTGACGCCGAATCATGATAATATCCAATATAACCATAGAATAGGGGGGAGGGGGGGTACCCCCTGAAAACCCTAGACCAGCACCTGTTCAACAATAGAAGCCCTAGAACAGCTTATTTCTGAAGCAGATCATGGCAAAAACGTAATTTTAGTGCCGAGTATCATTGCAAAAACGCAGAGGCAAACATTTGTTTCTTTCACCGAGAAACAATTCATTATAGTGGTGCGGAGGGTGGGATTTGAACCCACGAACTCCTGAGAGACAAGGACCTCAACCTTGCGCCTTTGACCATGCTGGGCGACCTCCGCTAACAGCAGTAAAGCCAACTACGGCGATTTATGTTTTTGGTAAACAGCGCAGCACATAAATTCGTCAGCCCGCCCTGAAACATGGGAGTAAAAATGAGCGTCGAGCTGCCCGAGGCAAAGATACTCGCAGACCAGATCAACGAGACCCTCGTCGGAAAGAAGGTCGCGTCACACATGGTTATGGACACCGAGAGGCTGCAGAGGATCGGGTTCATGAACAAGGACCTCGCCGACTACGACATCCTCGACGGCGAGACGATACTGGGCGCCGAGTCAAGCGGCAACACCGTCCACCTTAGGCTAAGCGGAGACGCTAACCTGGTGATCAGCCCCGAGTACGGCGGCAGGGTCCAGTACAGCGAGGCCGGGGAGAAGCACCCCGGCTACCACCTCAAACTGGAGTTCACGGACGGCTCGGCACTCACCATAAGGCTGACCAACATGGGCGTCGTGTCCGCAGCGGAGACACGGGACCTTGAGAAGCGTTACACGTACAGACGCGACTTCCACGGAGCCGTATCCCCGGACGGCCCAGGCTTCACGTACCAGTACTTCAAGGAAGCGTTCGGCAGCCAGAACAGGGCGCTTAAGCCGCTGCTGGTGGGCAAGGACGCCGTCATCGTGGGCGTGAGCAACAGCGCGTTCCAAGACATAATCTACAGGGCGGGGCTCCACCCCAAGAGGAAGGCGAGCAGCCTCACCGAGGAGGAGACCCGCGGCCTCTACGACGCCATCAAGGCCCTTGTGGAGGAGCGACTCAGCCTAGGCGGTAAAAACGAGTGGACGGACCTCCATGGGAGGCGCGGTGGGTACACCCCCAGGATGGGCCCCAACATGAAGGATGGGAGCTGTCCCCGGTGCGGAGCCGCGGTACAGAGGATATCACACGGCGGCGGTCACGTGTACCTCTGCCCCGTGTGCCAGAAAGAGTGACGCCGAACCATTCTCTGAGTCAAACCAAGCTTATAGAGTCCCGACTGAATCCACCAAGGGGGGCGATGCGCAGATACATACTCACAGAGAGGGAGAGGCAGCGGCTCACCGACTGGATTCTCCATGACGAGGAGGACGACGGCACCAGGAAGCTGTTCCACATATGGCGCTACTCGTATCCCCGG
>CAZEMD010000258.1:0-3430 GCA_964513225.1 uncultured Candidatus Bathyarchaeia archaeon
AGGGAGTCGCCTACGCCATGAGGTACAGCATAGAGGCGGCGTACGAGACAGGCATCGAGATAAACCGGGCTACGCTGGTGGACGGCGGCGCCAGGTCCAGCCTCTGGAGACAGATAATCGCGGACGTAACCGGCGTCGAGATGAGCTACATCCCGGACGCACAGGGCGCCCCCCTTGGGGACGCCATGCTCGCCGGCCTCGGCACCGGCGTCATACCGAGCCACGAGGTCATCGAGGACTGGATCGGGGAGAAGGTGGCCATGAAGCCCAGCCCCGAGAGCCACGAGAAGTACCGTAGCTACTACGAACTGTACAGACGGTGCCTGGAGGCCACCAAGCCGGTCTACAGAGCCATGTCCGAGTAGCCCCTTTTTTATATTCTAACCCCGACTCTCTACCCGTAGCCCAACGTTAGGTTTTAGATATGAGAAAAACAGCCGCCTTCCTGCTCGGCGTGGCCCTAGTCCTCGGGCTGGGGCTCGCGCTCCTCCACCCCTCGCTCCAGCTCATCGGCATCTGGCTCACACCGCTCCTCGGGACGCAGTTCTACGTCGCCCTAAGTCTGGTGTACATGCTCCTCGCGGACCCCTTCACGTACCCCGCCGTGATCTTTGTATGGCTGGCGGTGGCGTTCATCGGCGGCGTCATCGTCAGGACCCGTCTGGGCGGCGTAGTGACAATGCTGCTGGTGTGGCTCCTCGTGGTCCCCATGCTGGCGTTATCCGTCTTCGGGGTGGCCATGAACGTCGGGCAGATGATGGAGGAAGTGGAGGGGGAGGAGGCCCTGGGGCTGGTGCCACCCATACCAGAGGGCATGACGTTGACCCGACTCCTGGAGACGCCCATGCTGGGGGAAATAGCCGTGGACCTGCTCGACGCCATCGGCGAGGGGGCTGAACTGGAGATCGGGATGGATTATATAATGGGGTACGCGTACAAGGCTCTCACCTGGGCGGCCTTGAGGCCCCTGATGGTGATCGTGGGAGCCTTGATGGGGGTGGAGGCGGGTAGAATCGGTCAGCGGTTCATATCCAAGCCGCCGTCCAGCCTTCAAGTAAATCAGCCAACCATCGCAGCTGCCCTGAAGACGCTACTCATAGTCTTCATCCTTCTTGGGGCGACATTAGCCCCCGCAGAGGGACAGTTCATAGACCTCGGTGACAGCGTCTACGTGGAGCAGCTAGCGGCTGGGACAGACGGCACAGGCCGCGTCGGCCTCGTCGACGTGTTCCTGGAGACGGAGAACGCCGACGTACCCGATGACGTGGTGGCCGCAATTGTGGTTTCCCATGAGATACGGGCCGCCAGCCTGCTTAGCCTGCTGCCTCTTCCCGAGGAGCTGGACACCGAGTCGCTCCTGAACCTGGCGCCAGACACCTTGTACGCCGTGGTTTACGTGGACACGGCCCCCGAGGAGGCGATCCAGAGATCGGTACAGACGAGAGCCCTTCTTGAGGATAGACTCGGCGTCGAGCTAGTCACGCTGGAGGCCTTCGAGCTACCGGAGCTCCGGCTCGACGAGGCTACGCTGCCGAGCATGACCGCTGTGGTGGGGTACAGCGAAGCCGAAGCCTCGGAGGTGGCTGGGGAGTTTTTCAGCGGCGTCATGGAGCACGGGGGCCTAGCTGAAGGAATAATGGACGGCATCTCCAACGGCGCCCTCGTTCCTGGCGCCCGCGAGGGCTCCGCCGACGGCTCCGTTTTCATCTCGGGGTTCATCCGGCTGGAGCATTTCACGTTCATGCTGCCTGAGGACCCCCTGCTCGATATGGTCATGGAGGACCTCGAAATCCTGTTCGAGGAGCCCCTCGGGTTCGCGGTCAGCGGCCACTACTGGGAGGAGGAAGCAGTCGCCGAGGGCACGGGTCAGAGCGTAGACCTAGCCGAGCTCATGGGCCTCGGGTCCCTCCCAAGCTACAGCGTGGACTCCGACGCCAGCTTCATAACGCTACTCAAGCCTAACCGCACCAGCGCAGAGGACGAGTTCAGGGTAGCCATTAGTTTCCACTCTAACCTCCCACCGGCCTCACCGCTGCTGCCCATGTACGGGTTCATGATCGAGGGATTCGGGAACGCCACATACCTGGAGGGAGCCAGCGTCACAGCAGACGCCCTAAGCATGGCTCTGGAAAGCCGTTTGCCGCCCAGGCTCACAGTGTCCAAGACGGTGAACAGGGATAGGACGGCTGTCGGCTCCCAGGTCGAGATCACGGTCACGGTCACCAATACAGGTGACAGCGCTGTGGAGGACGTTGAGATAGACGACGGCCACACCCTTCTAGGCTACGCATACGCCCTCGACACGACGGGCTCCACAACCATGACCATAGACTCGTTGGCGTCGGGGGCGACCGAGGCCATCACCTACAGCGTTGTAGCCAGCCGCCCCGGCCAATTCAGGCTGAGGCCGGCCGAGGTAACCTACGTGGTCGGCGGAGAGACCTACGCCGAGGTGTCGGATCGCCCCGTGATGAAGACCGGGCCACCGGGCCTGGTTCAGGCTGCCCTCACTTTTAGGAGTGACCTGGTCCGACTGATCGACTTGGCGGTGGATGGAAGAGGAGAGATGGTCGTGACAGCCGCTATTCTGGTAGTCGGCGTCCTGGTTCTGCTTAACCTGGCTTTGACGGTCAGAAAGTGGAGGCTTGGCGCGGCTCCCCCTCTATAGCCCGTAGAACTCGACTAGCGCCAGCGTCTGCCTCAGCCCCTCTCTGATGAGGATGCAGCCAACAGCCAGCAACGCTAGGAGGTCGGCCACGTATAGGGCTCCTCCCCCGGCCCCCGAGATGAATGCGTAGAGGTACTCTGAGGATATTACCACGGATATGAAGCCTAGAAGCATCTTCACCTGGTTGTAGAGGAGCGTCGCCTCGTCTCTGTCGTCTAGCTCTTTGAAGTACGTTCCCATGTGTCCCGTGAACCGGTTGTGCCTTCAGTCATTTATTCGCGGTGTGACAGAAACCCTGGTCTACGGGTGATCGAAGATAGACTAGAAGACCATGTGAAGGGTCTTACATGATTATCCTGGCGTCCACGATGCGGGCGCCGTCGGGGTAGGCAAGGATGGGGTTCATGTCAAGCTCCTTTACCTCGGGGCACTCCATGAGCATCCTGCTGGTCTTGACCAGTATGTCTGCGAGGGTCTCCTGGTCGCTGGGAGGCATCCCGCGGGCCCCTTCTAGGATCTTGTAGGCTTTGATCTCCTTGATCATCTCCCTGGCGTCCTCCACGTCGATGGGGGCGACGCGGAAGCTCACGTCCTTGAGGATCTCGACGAATATGCCGCCCAGCCCGAACATGAGGGTGGGCCCGAAGGTGGGGTCCGTGGTGCTGCCTACGATGATCTCGGTGCCGTTGGGCGCCATCTCCTGGACGAGCACGCCGGTGATCTCGGCGTCCGCCTTGTATTTCTTGGCGTTCTCTATGATCC
>CAZEMD010000259.1:0-3415 GCA_964513225.1 uncultured Candidatus Bathyarchaeia archaeon
CTATCTCGCGGCGGGCCTGCTGGTCGAGGGGGATCATGCCGTCGCTGTGGACGTGTACGTGGTAGCCTCTGTTCCCGCTGAAGTTGGTGGTCAGATCTTCGATGGCTGCGCCGAAGTCCTGTATGAGTATGTCGAGGAGCTTCTGGGTCTCGTGTTTGGCTGCCTGGAGGCAATGCTCGCAGAGCCAGTTCTCGGTCTCGAACTGGGCCTTGCCGCACACGCATATCTCGGGGGGGTGGCCCGTGCCGTGGTTGTCGCAGTTCCTGCACCGCCACCTGTCATGCTCTTCCTGGCAGGGTAGGTGGAAGTGGTCGGCGTCTATGTCGAATACCAGGTCCGCGCCCCTCCACCCTTTCCGGGCCATGTCGGCGGTGGGGTCGTCGTAGTAGCCGCTGCTGTGGTAGCTGTGGGAGGGGGCGTTGGCTCTTAGGTAGCGTCGAAGCTCTTCAACGGTGTTAAAGCTTATGTGGCGGTACATGGTGCGTCCGTGAAAAGTGAGGAAGGCGAACTCTCTATGGGTCAGGTCTATGGGTGCTGGTATGGTTTCGCTGTTCCTGGAGTACCATTGCTTGAACTGTTCCTCGACGAACCCCGGGCTTCCCCAGTCTTCCATGCCTATTGAATAGTCTACGGGGGGTTTTAAAACAGGTTACTTCGTGGGGCGGGTGCAGTGGCGGCATTTCCCGCAAAAAGAGGGGTTGAAGAGAACTATGTTATCGTAGTATCTGCAGTAGTGGAGTCCCATGCTCTTGAGTGCCCGCTTTTTCTCCTCCGTGGGTTCCCGCATGCCGGTCTCTGTTATTGTTGGGCGGTGGTATTTGAGGATTCAGCTTCCCGCTGCTCTCTCTGTCGCTCCAGGCGGCGAACCTTTTTCCTGTAGTAGCTGAGGGGGTGGCTCACGGTCTCGCATATGCTGTCCATGTTGCGGCAGATGCCGTGGGTCCTGAGAGTGCTGCACGTGGGGGGCGTGTACTTGGTGCGGTGGCCCTTGAGGCCGGCGATGTGCTCTATCTGGTATCTTGTGAGGCTCTCGTCGAAGTCGGTGACGCTGGTGTAGAGCTGCACCATGTCGTCGATGGGCATCCCCACGTTCACGAGGAAGGAGGTGAGTCCGAACCTCTCCATGTGGCTGGCGCGTCTCCCCGCGAGGAGCCCCTCCAGGCAGTACCTCATGCAGGGCGGGAAAGCCTCGTTTACGACCTCGTCGGGGAGCCGGCTGCCGCTCAGCCTCCCCCGGTTCTCCTCGAAGACCTTCTTCACGTCGTCGAGCCTCGCCTGCAGGGGCTCGGGGAGGGTGAAGCTGGAGGGCGTGGACACTCGTTCCCTTACCCACCGCTCCACCTCCACCTGCAGGAGCCTGGCCGCCTCTACGCCTGTGACGCAGACGAGGCCGTTCTCCATCTTCCTGTTCACGAGTTTCCATTTGGGTTCGTGGAATGAGGAGGCTGTTCTCAGGTAGTCGGGGAAGACAAGCTTGAGGGTGTGGGGTACGCCGTCGATGTTCTCGGGGTCGCGTCTGATGTCCCAGCCGAACTCGTCCACCGCTATCTGGGTGATCTTCTCCTCGTACTCTTCTTGGAGGAGGCTGTAGGAGCGGACGGCCTCTGCCAGGGCATAGCGGCGGTTGAGGAACTGTTCTCCGATTAGGGTGACGTACATGACGGCCACTGGGAAGCTCAGTATCTCCGTTAGGGGGTCTGCAAGTTTGGCCGATACGACGCCCTGGACTATCGCCTCTTTCACCCGCTCTGCCGCCCTGTCCAGGGTCTTGCCGTAGTTTGGGTCGGTGAGGTCGTCCAGCTGTAGGTCCAGCCCGTCCACCAGCTCCAGCCCCGCCTTGAGGAACGGGTACTTGGCGGCTTCCCTCTCCGACAGCATCAAGGGTACTGGCTCCGTGGCTCGTATTATCGTTTTGGTTGGCCTCCAGAGGCCGCGGCTTTATATAACCCTGTGACTTTGGCTTCTCCATGTCTCAGAAATACCAGTGCCAGGTCTGCGGTTACGTCTACGACCCGGATGAGGGTGACCCGGATAACGGTTACCCGGCGGGCACCGCCTTCGCGGACCTGCCGGACGAGTGGGAGTGCCCCCTATGCGGGGCGCCCAAATCAGAGTTCGAGCCCATCTAGGGCTCGCCTATTTCTTCAGCTGGTAGCTTATCCACCAGAAGCATCTGCCGTGGAATACGTCGTCTGGTGTGACGCCGTCTGCGTGTCGGCTGAACAGCTCGACTAGCTCATCGGCGGTGAAGTAGTTCTTGACGATGAGATGCTGGCTGCCGTCGTTGAGGGTCCTGAGCTTGTATGTGTTGGGGTCGCCGTCCTTGGTGACGAGTCTGCCGCCGACGCCCTCGATGTACGTGTTGTCGGCGATGAACACCCGGGCCCCTAGGGCCAGCACGCCGTGCATGTGCTCTATCCAGTCGTCCATGTCTTGTTTGGGGACGTGGCTGAGCCAGAATGTCGCCAAGGCGCCTGTAAAGGTGTTGGGCTGGAACTTCATGTCGTAGGCGTCCATGGTTCTGAACTCTGCGGGGCAGCCGTAGGTCTTGGACCGGGCTATCTCCAGGACTGTCTCGTTGATGTCTATGCCCGTTACGCGTTCCGCGGTCTCGCTGACGCGCTCCGTCCAGTACCCCGTGCCGCAGCCGATGTCTAGGACGTTTCGGCCTCTGAACGCTTGCTTCAGCTCCTCGCCGAGGCGGTTCTGCTCCTCCTGGCGGTTTGGGTCCCTCCACTCGTATATCTGCTCGTACTCCTTGGCGCGGTCCCTGTAGTACTTGACCATGTCGTCGGACATTGGGTGTAATTGGCTTGCTTGGGGGATTAATATCTTTCAGGGCGGTTGTTTGGAGCTGGTGGTTTTTATCTCTGTTTTCGTTGTGTCTTTGATTGTTTGGGGGTTAGTAGATTCCCGGTATGATTCTGTGCCGCACCTTTTCCATGTAGTCTAGGTAACGCTTGTTGTACCGCCGCACAAGCTCCTCCTCTTCCTTGGGCACATACACGACTATGACTGCCAGCGTGACCACGAGGAGCAGCCTGGTCTCGTAGAAGGGGAAAGCCAAGGCGAGGCCGACGGCGAAGGAGAGGAACCCTGAGTAGAAGGGGTGACGAACATACGCGTATGGGCCATGAGTGACGAGATCGCCCTCGTAATTTCTGGTCCAGAAGACGTACCAGTAGACGCAGACGGCTGCCCCGGTGACCGATAGTATGCCTCCGATGGCCTTGGCTATGAGGGGCAGTGAAGCCATTCTGTCACGATATTGTTTGAGCCGGGTTTAAAGACATTGCAGGGATGCCCGGCAGTTTCACTTGTCCCCGCCTTCAGACCGTTTGTAAACTTTTAATAAACGAAATACATTGACGGGACTGCCATGAGGGAGGAAACGTTCAACGCGGTGAAGGATCAG
>CAZEMD010000260.1:0-3410 GCA_964513225.1 uncultured Candidatus Bathyarchaeia archaeon
ACGTAGACGTCTTCGAGGGACTGTTTTATCGCGTTGTATACGTGCGTCTCGTGGACGGTCTTGGCGTAGCTGTTGAGGAAGCCGACGGCCACGCTCTGGACGCCTTCGGATTTCAGCTCGTCTATTATCTTGTTTAGCTCTTCCTCGTCGATGGGCGTGGTGACTTGGCCTTCGTGGCTCACCCTCTCCTCCAGCTCGTATCTGTGTCTTCGCTTGACCAGCATGGGTGGCCGCTGGAAGAACAGGTTGTATACCTCGGCTCGGCGCTGCCTTCCTATCTCGATGACGTCCCTGAACCCTTTAGTGGTGACCAGCGCGGTGACCGGGAGCTTCAGGTTTACCTGCCCGAGGAGCGTGTTGGTGGCGATGGTGGTTGCGTGGCCCACCATCCTCACGTCTGAGGCTTCGTGATCCTCCAGGTACTCTATGAAGGCTTCGACGACGCCCTTCTCCGGGTTCGTCGGGGCAGACGGCGTCTTTATGTTAAGCACGTCGCCTGTCTCCTCGTCGAAGGCGACTAGGTCTGTGAAGGTGCCTCCCACGTCCACGCTTACACGGTGCAAACGGCTTCCTCCGATGTACAGAAGAGTGGCCGCGGACGGATAAAATAAACGAAAAAACTACGGCTTCAGCTTGAAGCCGCCGAGCTTTATGGTCTCTAGGACGACGTGGCTCTCGGCCTTGCCGATGCCCGGTATGGCGGCTACCTCGTCGAGCAGCCTTATGGCGTGTTCCCTGTCCGGGCATATGGCGAGGGCGAGCAGCTCACAATCCCCCGAGACGCGGAGCACCACGCTGATTTCCTCGTGGTCGGCTACCTTATCACCTATCTCGGATAGGTCGCCGCCTGACTCGGCTGAGATTCGTAGGCAGAGCGGGTACTGGCTCTGGGCGTCGGGGTTGACGACGGCGGTGTAGCCGGCTATCCTCCCCTGTTCCTCCATGGCCTTGATGCGGCTAGATACGCTCACGTGGCTGATGTCCAGCTCCTTCGCTATCTCCCTGTAGCTCAACCGGGAGTCCTGCGTTAGCAGCCGGATTATCTCGTCGTCCAGGTCTTCTCGTTGCACCATGTTCATCACACGTTTATCACTCTGACTCCGAAGAGTAGGTCCACCATGCCGTCGATGTCCAGTGGCTGGGCGCCTTGGACCAGCTTGCCGTTCAACCCTCGCCTCTCCATGTCTCTATCCAGATAGTAGACGGGTCTCCCTTTTCCTAGTATCTTCCTGACGAGGCTTGACTCTTCTCTGGACTCGTTCAACGCGTAGGTGGAGTCCTGCATCAGAAGCAGCCCCGAGCCATCCGACTCGGCGGCTACGCTCAGCGCGTCCACGTCAAGATTCTTCAACACGTATAGTCTATTCATGGCATCACCTAGAAAACGAGGCTGGCCTCCGCCGACTCGAACAACTGCTTGACTGTTTCCCTGTCCACGGGCTTCGCTCCTATGATGAGGTCGTCCTCTGTGAACCCGTTATCCCTCAGCGCTTTCTCATCAACGTACAACTCGATGTCGAGGTCCGGCAGGTCTTCGAGGAACTTGCCTGTAAGGGATCTGTCAGCGTCTCTCAGCGCCGCGTAGACTCCACCCCCCATCCATAGAATGGATACGCTGTGCTCCCAGAACCCGGCCGCCGTCCGGAGGGCCTCATAGTAGTTTAGGTCCGTGAAGGGCCGCGACTTGATCACGATGAGCGTCTTCTTTTCCGCCATCACGCTGCCCCCGTGAAGCTCAACACGACGTCGGCCTCCGCAAGCATCTCCGAGAGGTCGAATATTCCGCCGATGTCTGTGCCATGCGGCAGGCTGTCGGAGTCTACTCCTCTGAGTTCCATGCATACCCTGCACCCGGATACCTTGGTGCCCAGTTTTAGCAACGCCTTGAACTGGTCAGATATGGACTCCATGTGGAATGGCTCGCCGCTCTGGCTGACAAGGGGGTTGTATACTCCGTCCATCATAAGGTAGATGTCCACCGTGTGGTCCTTCCCGATGGCGGCCCGGGTCAGCTCTATGACGTGGTCAACGCTCTCGTGGTGGTACGGGGAGTCGCAGAGTAGCACCAGCATCCTGCCCATGTGGTCACCCTAGATGAAGAGCTGTACGTCGGCGTCCATGGCTATGGAGAGGAAGCTGGCTGCCCCCACGATCTCGTCCACCTCTGGGATGAGCTGCTCCTTGGGGACGTCCATGAGCTCCATGGTGGTGCTGCACGCGTAGATGGTCACGTTCTCGGTCATCCGCGTCATCTCCAGCAGCTCCGGGAGGCTGGGAACGCCAACTTTCTTGATCTTGCCCTTCATCATGCCTGTCCCTAGGCTCATGATGCCGGGTAGCTTCGCCGACTCTAGTCCCCCTTTCTTCAATGCGTTGAGGCCCCAGAAGGTGAAGAAGAGGTGCACGTCCATGTCCATGCTGCCGCCTGTGCTGGCCAGCATGAAGACTGGGTACAGCTTGTCTAGGGTGCCGCTGTGGACGATTATGGCCATCTTGGTTGGCTTCTCCGCCATCTAGCTCACCTTGATTATGAACGTGTACTCCTTGTTCTCCTTGTTGGAGTAGAGGATCTCGTTCCCGGTCTTATCGGCCCATGCGGGGACGTCTCTCTTGCTGCCCGGGTCGGTGGCTACGAGCCTTAGCACCTGTCCGGCCTGCATCTCTTTGGTCGCCTTCTTGAGCTTGACGATGGGCATGGGGCAGAACATGCCCCTGTAGTCTAGCTCTAGATCGATCTTCACGTCAGACATATTACCAAATGGAAATAATGCGCGAAGGTATTTAACCATTTGGTAAATTATATTTGGAGGTTCTCCTGTTTTAAAACCTTCAACAGGAACCTCTTGGTGCTGGGCATTATGTCGATGGAGTCCAGGTCTTTGAACTCCACCCACCTAGCGTCAGGCGCGTCCGAGCTGGGCGTCACCTCGCCCGATATGTACTCGCAGAGATACTCGAACAAGATGTAGTGGTACCTCACCCTGTCGTCCTCGTCGCGGTGGATGGAGTCGAGCACGGTGATCAGCTTAACGGGCTTAACGGTCACACCGGTCTCCTCAAGTATCTCCCGGACGACGGCCTCCCTCACGGTCTCACCCACCTCCACAGCTCCGCCGGGTATACCCCATTTACCTTCCGAGGGAGCCTTACCCCGGATGCTTAACAGCACACGGTTGCCGTCGATTACTACTCCGGCTACCCCTGGGATGGGCCGGATAGGGTACTGCCTACTCGTAACATACACCCCTATACAGAGTCGTGACCCTCTTGGAGGGCATGAAGGTTTATCTCCCTCATGCTGGGCCGCATATTCTGCTCCACGGCCTCCTTCAGAAGGTCGAGGCTCACCATGTCGGAGCGCTTCGAGAGGGCCCCGAGTATCACCATGTTGGCGACGATCTGGTTGCCCA
>CAZEMD010000261.1:0-3407 GCA_964513225.1 uncultured Candidatus Bathyarchaeia archaeon
GGCGGAAGGAACCTCCTCTACTCATCGCTCTTCCTCTACTCGTGTGCGCTCGCCCTGCACCTCAGGCAGAGAATGGTCTCACGCCGCACCCGAGGGGAGGAGAGGAGGCTGATGGCGGAGAGGGACAGGGAGTGGCACCTCCACGCGTGGATGCACCCCATGTCGCTGCTGAGCGAAGAAGAAAGGCGAGAGTTCATTGTGGAGCACGGCCACCTAGACGAGGAGCAGATGAACCGGGTCCTGAGGGAGGAGTTTCTGCCTGCCAAGGGCATAATACTCGTAGACCCCGACACCATCTAGCTACTCGACGAGGGCGCTCACCGATTGTTGGCTGTACGTCTGGTAGTAGCTGCGGAGGGGCGTCGAGAAGTGGACGACGCTCCGAACCCTCCACTCCAGCGTCGTCTCCAGCGGGGCGCCTGCCGAAACGGCGACGTTGGACCTCGGCGCCTCCAGCATAGTCGTGTACGTCCTCCCGTCACTGGGTCTCAGGGGGACGTCTACGGGAGGGGCGTACCCCGTCGCCCCCAGGTACTCCTCCTCGCCCCCGCGGACCAGGTAGAGCTGGCATTGGAGCGACGAGAACCTGAGGCGGGTGTAAGACGTGGGGTTAAGCAACGTGAAGGTGACGGAGACTGTCACCTTGTCGCCTTCGACGCCGTGGGTCATCTCGTCTATGGTGTACGTCACCTCGTTCATCGACTCTAGAAGGCCGAGGTAGTTGACGTAATCCAACACCGTTAACCCCGCCGACAGGACGACCGCGGCGGCGAACACGGCGCCCAGAGCCTTCAGCTTCTCCTCCCTGCCCTTCATCGAACAGACTAGAATTATCAAAGGATATAAGCATACAACCTCAACAGTATCAAGATGGCATCCGTGGGCTCAGCCAGACGCATAGTAGCCGTGGGCGCCGGGTGGGCGGTGTTCCACGGCTACCTCCAGTTCACCGTACTGGTGAACGAGGGCAGCGCCGTCAAGCCGCCCATGTTTCTGGTGGTCCTGTTCATGGCCGCGCTAGCCTCGTCCATGCTAGATAAGACGGACCAGGCCCTCAAGTCGTGGATACTTTCGACGGCGTTGTCTGCGGTCCTCGTCACCGTGCTGATCGCCTCCCCAGCGGCCCTGGGGGTGCTGGAACCGCAGCTGATGTCGTTGCTGGTCGCGGGGTCGGCGCAGCCCATGGTCACTGTGCTATTGCTCACCGCGCCGGTGAACCTGCTGGGCTGCTTCCTAGGCCAAGTACTCAGGGCCAAGATAAGGTAAAGGCTACTCTTTGTTCATGTGGCAGGCCACGAGGTGGCCTCCGCCTATGTCCACCAGCTCGGGCTCAAGCTTGCCGCATATCTCCTTGGCCTCGAGGCACCTGCTGTAGAACCTGCACCGCCTAGGCGGGTTGATGGGGCTGACGACCTCGCCCTTGATGCCAACCTTGTCCCTCCTGGACGCGGGGTTGGGAACCGGCGTCGCCTCCAGCAGGGCCCGGGTGTATGGGTGCACGGGGTTCCTGACTATCTCGTCGCTGCTGGCCATCTCCATGATCCTGCCCAGGTACATTATGGCGATCCTGTCGCAGAAGTGCCGGGCGACCGCGAGTTCGTGGGTGATGAACAGGTAGGAGCGGGTGAGCGTCTTGAGCTCCATCATGAGGTTCAGTATCTCGCCGCGGGTGGAGGTGTCCAGCATGGACACGGGCTCGTCCGCCACAACGAAGTCGGGGTGGATGATCAAGGCCCGGGCCACGGCTATGCGCTGCCTCTGGCCGCCACTCAGCTCGTGGGGGTACCTGAAAACGAAGTCCTCCGGGGGCGTGAGCCTGACGTGCTCAAGTATCTCTGAGACCCGTTCCTCCTTCTCTTCCTCGCTCTCAACGAGGCCGTTCACCTCGAGGGGCTCCGCCACCAGGTCGAGCACCGTCATCCTGGGGTTCAGGCTCTCGTAGGGGTCCTGGAATATGATCTGCATCTTGGGCCTGTACTGCTTCATCTCCTCGTATGTGAGGGGCACGATGTTGGTACCCCTGAAATAGATCTCGCCGCTGGTGGGCTCGATGAGGCGTATGAGCATCCTGCCTAGGGTGGTCTTGCCGCAGCCGCTCTCCCCGACCAGGCCCAGGACCTCGTCAGGGTAGATGTCGAACGAGACGTCGTCGACGGCATGCAGGTTCTGCTCCTCCTCCGAGAGGAGGGAGCTGAAGAAGCTTTTCCTGACGGGGAACAGCTTCCTCACGTTTCTGGCCCGGATCAGCGGTTCGCCGCTCATATTTGGTCACCTCTCGGGTGGTGGCAAGCAACGCGGTGGCCGTCGCTTATCTCGGTCATCTCCGGCGGCGGGTCCCTCCTACAGATATCGGTGGCGGCGGGGCACCTGGGGTGGAACCTGCATCCCTGAGGCGGGTCCAGGAGGTTGGGCGGCGCCCCCTCTATGTACTCGAAGGTCTGTTTCCTATCCTCGTCCTCCACCGTCGGGAACGTGCTTATGAGCCCGTGGGTGTAGTGGTGCCTGGGGTTCCTGAATATCTCGTTTATCTCCCCCCACTCGACTATCCTGCCAGCGTACATTATGTTCAGGTAGTCGCACAGCTCGGCCAGGACGCTTATGTCGTGGCTGATGACTATGAGCGACAGGTTCATCTCGTCCTTGAGGCCCCTGAGAAGGTCCATGAGCTGCTTCTGGACGATGACGTCAAGCGCCGTGGTGGGCTCGTCGGCTATCACGAGCTGGGGGCTGCACGCGAGGGCCATGGCGATCATGGCCCGCTGCCGCATGCCGCCGCTGAACTCGTGGGGGTAGTGGCCACCCATGACGGGGTCGATGTCAACCTTTCTCAGGAGGTCCCGCGCCATCTGTGTTCTCTCCTTCTTCTTTTTCTTCCTGTCGTGGAGCTTGATGGCTTCGCCTATCTGGTCCTCTACCTTGAACACGGGGTTGAGCGCGTTCATGGCTCCCTGGAATATCATGGAGATGTGCTTCCACCGGATCTCCTCCCTGAACCTGTCCGCGTCCATCTTGTAGATGTCGTCGCCGTTGAAGATCAGTGACCCGTCTTCGATCACGCCGTTCGGCGGCAGAAGCTTCAGGAAGGACAGGCCCAGAGTGGTCTTCCCGCACCCGGACTCACCTGCTAGGCCGACCGAGGTGCCCTTCTCCACGGTCATGTCCACGCCGTCAACCGCCTTCACCACCCCTTTCATGGTCTGGTAGTAGACCTTTAGACCGATTGCCTCAAGGATCTTCATGTCAACGCCCCCTGAGCCTCGGGTTCAGTATCTCGTCTAGGCTGAACCCCATCATAACGAAGCTGACCGCCAGCAACGCTATGCACAGCCCCGGCGGTATGACCCAGTAGAGCTCCTTTATGGCGGCGTAGTACACGATGTCGTGCAGCATCTGGCCCCAGCTCATGA
>CAZEMD010000262.1:0-3400 GCA_964513225.1 uncultured Candidatus Bathyarchaeia archaeon
TCCTCCAGTCTATCCACCAGACCAGCGAGATAATTGAAGGCACTCTCAACTGGCTCAGGCTTCGTGAGATCAACGCCGGTCTGTTTCAGGTTCTCGGTGGGGTAACGTGAGCCACCTGCCTTCAGGAAGCCATGGTACCTCTCTACTGCTTTTTTGTCGCCTGCGAGTATGGGTTTGGCTAAGGCGTGTGCCCCTGAGATTCCTGTGGTGTACTGGTAGACGTAGAAGTCGATGTACATGTGCCCGAACTGAGCCCAAGTGATGCCGATGCGGTCATGGTCGAAGTAAACCTCGTCCCCGTAGCCTTCCTTGAACAGCTCCGCCGTCAACTCGATCAAGGTATCTGCGCTCAAAGGTTTGCCATCCTCCACCCGGGTGTGGGCTTCTAGCTCGAACCGTGCCAGGGTAGGCATGATGAAGAAGTAGCGGTGGAAGTTGGACATGGCTTCCTCGATTAAGGCTATCTGGAAGTCCCGGTCGGTCTGGGTGCGGAACAGGTAGTCGCGGACCATCGCCTGGTTGAAGTTGGAGGCTACCTCCGCCTCAAACAGAGAGTAGCGTCCATAGATGTAGGGCTGTGTACGCCATGAATAGTATGAGTGAAGGGCGTGCCCCAACTCGTGGGCGAGGGTGCTGAGGCTGAACAGGTCACCGGCCCATGACATCATGATGAAGGGATAGGTTTCAGCCGTGCCGCTGGTGAAGGCGCCCTGACGCTTACCCTTGTTACGTACGCGGTCAACCCAGCGCTGCTCCATGCAGCCTCCGCGGATGACGTCAACTATCTCCTCGCCCAGTGGAGCCAGTCCCTCGCATATCCAGTCTACCGCCTGTTTGAAGGACACATGGGGTTTATCGGTGGTCAAGGGTGCCTTGATGTCGTATACGTGGAAGGTATCTACGTCCATGATTTCTCTGCGGAGGCGCCAGTAGCGGTGCCATGTCGGCAGGTTCTTCTTGAAGACCTCTAGCAGGTTGTGGTATGCCTCGACTGGGATGTTGTTGGGCCCCATCGACGCGTGGAGGCTGGAATCGTAGCCCCTCGCCCTCATGTTGAATACGTCCTGCTTTAGCTTGGAGATGAGGGTGGATGCCATCGTGTTCTTGTACGCGAGATAGCCGTCAGAGTAGTTCATCCAAGCTGTGCGACGGGTCTCCCTGTCTGGGCTCGTTATTAGTCCACCTATGCTGGCTTGACCAACCTCGATCCTGTCTCCCTCAGAGGAATCGGCTGGCTCGAATGATAGATCCGCGTTGTTCAGCGAACTGTATATCGTGGAGGGGCCGCTGAACGGGTCGGAGGTCATGGCTAGCACCTCCTCGACCTCGGCGCTACGCACATGCTCCTGCCTACGCCTTAGCTTATCCAGTGCATGGCTGAAGAACGCCAGCTCAGCCGTTGACTCGATCCATTCCTCGACCACGTCCAAACCGATCTCCATCAGTTCGGGTTCAAAGAAGGCGGTTGCTGCACTGAGACGTGAGAGGAGGCTTTGTGCCTGCCCCAACCGGGCAGCGTTACGCTGATTGGTGGTATCAACCGAGTAATAGTTGCTGGCATAGTTACGGATCTTACCCGCCGTTATGCCCGCCTTCTGAGCTAACTCCAGATAAGCCAGCAGCTTGTCTGGGCCTTCCTTTATCGTGCCCTGGTACGCGGATAGCTTGGGGAGGATATTTATGAGTTCCTCGCATGCTGCTTCCCATTCCTCATGGGACGCATAGACGCTTTCAAGGTCCCATGTCTCCTCGATGGGTACCTGGCTACGCGGAGGTAAACTCGATGATTCAGTCATTATTTTTAGACTCCTATGAAACTTGATGGAGAAACAGGTTAAGTAGTTTATGATGCATGTGCGTGGGGATTAAATAATCAGATTCTTAGGGATGCTGAATGTGAGGGCGTGCTCACCGATCTCCACCCCTTCCACAATGTGGCCACCGAATTGTGTCGTGCTCAAGTCTTATCCATGTAATGAAGGATGCAAAACCCTATACATCAGTTGTTGCGTCGCAGCATCGTCGTTTAAGAGTTGTTTTATGACGATCTGAAGGGCTAAACGATGGTGACGGGAAGCTTGAGGAGAGTAAAGACCGTTCTGATCCTGTTGATCTGGGTATCGCTGTTACATGGCTCGGTTAAGGCTTGGGCGATGCTGTCGCCGCCCGGAGCCGAGATCGATGATTATTTCTACGCCACGTTCCTCGGGGGAGGCTCCGGGGACATCGTCAGGGGCGTCGCGGTGGACTCCGCGGGGGACATGGTGGTCGTGGGGAGCACGTACTCCGAGGACTTCCCTGTCCTGAACGCCCACCAGCCGGCCTACGCCGGGGGCTTCACCGACAACATACACCTCGTGGGCGGGGAGGGCTTCGTCGCCAAGCTCTCGCGGGACGGGGAGCTGCTGTGGTCGACCTTCATAGGCGGCTCAATGCTCGACGGCTGCCTCGGGGTGGAGATGTTTGGCGAAGAGATCGTCGTGATGGGCGTAACCAACTCCACGGACTTCCCCGTCGTGGGCGGCGTGGGGCAGCAGACGTATAGAGGCGGAGGGGCGGATGGGTTCTTGGCCGTCCTCGGCTCAGACGGTGAGCTGCTCAGGTCATGTTACTTCGGCGGCTCGGAGACGGATGCACCCGACGACATGGTGATAGACGACGATGGGAGGCTGGTGTTCACGGGCTATACATCGTCCAGCGACCTCCCCGTCACGGAAGACGGCCATCAGAGAACCAAGAAAGGTGAAACGGATGGCTTCCTCGCCGTGATGGACCCCGAGAGCTTCGAGATGATTTACCTCACCTACTTCGGCGGATCTGGGAGGGACGGCGCGAGCGAGGTCTCGACTGGGCCGGACGGCGACATCTTCATATCGGGTTGGACTCGGAGCACCGACTTCCCGGTGACGGGGGACGCGTTCCAGGGCACGATAACGGGCTCGGAGAGGGACATCTTCCTCGTACGGTTCAGCGAGGCGGGGCAGCTGGAGTACGCCACATTCCTAGGCGGCTCGGATATGGAGGACTGCTTCGGCATGGAGGTCGACTCCGAGGGCTGCGCGATACTGTCGGGGAGGACCTGGTCGAGCGACTTCCCGACCGCCAACGCTGTGCAGCCCGAGTACAGCGGGGTAGAGGTGGACAGCCTCGTCACAAAGTTCTCGCCGGAAGGAGCAGAGCTAGTCTTCAGCACCTATCTCGGCTACGCTGGCTGGGACACCCTTCACCGCGTCTGCGTCGACGAGGAAGACAACATCATACTCACCGGCATCGCTGACTCGGATGACTTCCCCGTATTAAACGCGTTCCAGGAGACGAAGAACGCCGGCGTCGACATCTACATAATCATGCTGGACCCGGATGGGAGCCCGCTGTTCTCCAGCTACCTCGGAGGCAGCAG
>CAZEMD010000263.1:0-3380 GCA_964513225.1 uncultured Candidatus Bathyarchaeia archaeon
AGCCTATCAAAATAGGAGTGTCTACAATTGCCGAGAACTAGATCACCTAAGAGAGGATCACGGTCCTACTCGCCGAGGAAGAGAGCGAGGAACATTAACGGACGCGTCTCCTTCTGGCCATCCCTGGACTCAGGGCCGGGGCTGGTCGGCTTCGCTGGCTACAAGGCAGGCATGACCCACCTGTTCTACGTCGAGGATAGAAGAAGAGTCCCCGAGTACGGTAAGGAGGTCAAAGCCCCCGCAACAGTCATAGACACTCCGCCTATGATGGTCGTCGCCGTCAAGGCCTACGAGAAGACCCACGACGGACTCCAAGCTTTATCAGAGGCGTGGATGGCGAACCAGCCTATAGACTTGTATAGGAAGATAAACTTCACGACAGACTCTCGTCCAGACGCCAAGCTGGCGGAGATCGAGAAAAACCTCGACAGGATCGCCGAGGTAAGAGTAATAGCGATGACGCAGCCTAGGGAGACCTCTGTCTCGAAGAAGACCCCGGACCTCATGGAGATACCCGTTAAAGGAGGCTCCATAGAGGAGCGGTTAGACTATGCTAAGGGTCTTCTAGGCAAGACCGTAACGGTGCAGGACGTGTTTGAGCCCGGCGAGGGAATCGACGTCATAGGCGTGACCAAAGGAAAAGGTTTCCAGGGCCCTGTTAAGCGCTGGGGAATAAGGATATTATCAAGGAAGTCTAGAAAACAGAGGAGGGCGGTAGCCTCCATTGGCCCGTGGGTGCCCAGGGGCGTCATGCCTCAGGTGCCTAGAGCAGGCCAGATGGGCTTCCACAACAGGACAGAGTACAACAAGCGGATAATGCTATTGGGCGAAGAAACGAGCCGCGTCAACCCTAAGGAAGGCTTCAAGAACTACGGCTTCGTGAAAGGCGACTATTTGCTGCTAAAGGGAAGCGTCATGGGGCCGTCCAAGAGGCTGATTAAGCTAAGGAAGACGACTCGCAAGACAAAGTACCCCGAGGAACCTCCGCAGATCACGTATCTTCACACCGAATGGCTGAAGAGGAGCGTAGAGCAGTGAAGGTTCCGGTACTCAGCCTGAAGAACGAGAAAATCGACGAAGTCGACATGCCCAAGGTCTTCGAGACCCCTGTCAGGTATGATGTAATCAAGCGAGCCGTAATCGCCCTACAGAGCACGAGGTTCCAGCCTCAGGGTAGGGACCCCATGGCTGGTAAGAGAACGACAGCCGAGTCGATGGGAACAGGCCGAGGCATAGCGCGAGTCCCGCGGATAAGGGATGGAAGACGCGCCGCCTTTGGTGTTAGCATCGTAGGCGGCCACCAAGCCTTTCCGCCTCGCTCGGAGAAGGTCATCGTTAAACGGATCAACAAGAAAGAAAAGAGATTAGCGATCAGGTCGGGAATCGCAGCCACCGCAGTAAAGGAATCTGTAGAGCGTAGAGGCCACAAGGTAGCCGACGTGAAGCAGCTCCCCATCGTCATCGACGACGACGTAGAGAACCTCACCAAGACCAAGGAAGTTGTAGAGCTATTCAGGTCTCTAGGGATCTTGGAGGATGTTGAGAGAGCCGACCGGAAAAAGACTAGGGTCGGGAAGGGCAAGATGAGGGGCAGAAGCAAGAAGACCGGGAAAGGGCCTCTCATAGTAATATCGGAGGACAAGGGGATCACCAGGGCAGGAAGAAACTTACCTGGAGTCGACGTTGCGGACGTACAAAGCCTGAACGCGGAGCTGTTAGCCCCTGGAACACATCCAGGCCGGCTAGTGGTTTGGGGTAGATCGGCTTTCGAGAAACTAGACGAGGTGTGGGGGAACTAGGATGGAGGCACACAAGATAATACAGTACCCCCTCATGACGGAGCGCAGCGTCAACATGATCGAGTACGAGAACAAACTCGTGTTCATTGTGGACCGCTCGGCGAAGGCCGTCGAGGAGCTCTACGAGGTAGAGGTAGAAACCGTAAACACCCTCATAACAAGAAAAAGTGAGAAGAAAGCCTTCATAAAGCTCAAAGAAGAGTACGACGCGTCAGACGTCGCCATCCGTCTAGGAATACTGTAGGTGTGAACAATGGGTAAGAAGATAAAGGTACAGAGACGAGGCCGCGGCACAAGCCAGTTCCGAGCCGCAAAGATGAACAAGATAGCCCCAGTCAAGTATCCAACACCGACGAAAAACAACAGGACGGGAACCGTCAAAGAGCTAACACACGAGCCGGGCCGAGGCGCGGCTCTGGCGTACATAGAGTTCGAGCCGGGATCAGGGTTCTACTCGTCAGCCATCGAGGGAACCTACGTCGACCAAGAAATAACTGTCGGACCTAACGCCCCCCTGAAGGTGGGAAACGTAACTACGTTGAGAAACATCCCCGAGGGGACCATGGTAAGCAACATCGAGCTGCGGCCAGGGGACGGCGGGAAGATAGCGAGAAGCTCGGGCAGCTTCGGCACTGTGATAGCCCACACCAGGACTCACACGTCTGTGAGGGTTCCATCGAAGAGGACGGTAACAATACACAACGAATCGCGGGCCACCATAGGCATAATATCAGGGGCAGGACGCAGAGAGAAGCCGTTCCTCACGGCGGGCGAGAAGGTGCACGCGAAGAAAGCCAAGGGGCACGTATACCCGGTTGCCCACGGCGTAAAGATGCCAGCGGCCATGCACCCCCACGGCGGAGGCCGACACAGGAGACCAGGGAAATCCACGACGGTCTCAAGGCACGCGCCCCCAGGGGCGAAGGTTGGGCTGATAGCCGCAAGAAACAGCGGTAAACGCCAGAGGAGGAGAAACTAAGGGTTATATAACCCCCCTCTGTTAAGGTGAGTGAAAATGCCCAAGGACTTCAAGTATCGAGGGAAGACCGTCGAGGAGCTTCAGTCAATGTCCATGGATGAGTTTATCCAGCTACTCCCTTCGAGGATGAGAAGAAGCCTGCGCCGCGGACTAAGCGCAGAGCAGAGAATAATCCTTGAGAAGCTGCGCAGGGACTCGGACAAGCCTCTACGTACACACGCGAGGGACATGATAATACTGCCGGAGATGATCGGTAGAACCATCCAGATCTACACCGGGAAGGAGTTCAAAGAGGTCAACATAACCGAGAAAATGATAGGACACTACCTAGGGGAGTACGCCATAAGCATGACAAGGGTCCGTCACGGCCGACCAGGAATAGGGGCTTCTCGTAGCAGCATGTACATACCGCTCAAGTAGCATTAAAAACTATTATTTAGCAAACCTTCAACCCGTCACATTGTTTCCTTTATCATGCACATTTTCGTTGTTGCATGTTCCACGTTTTTAAAAGAAAGTGCTAGAATCAACAACTTCCCGGAGATATGTTTAATTACATGAACCTTTTTATATCAAGCCTCGATTCAAGATAGGCGAACGGT
>CAZEMD010000264.1:0-1957 GCA_964513225.1 uncultured Candidatus Bathyarchaeia archaeon
GACCAACGGTTTCTTCAGCGCCTGCGGCGACAGCACGTACAGCTGCAGCGCGGCCCTCGTGAATACGGGCATGGTAGACGTCAAGGAGCCCGTCACGGACATAACGTTCGACACTGTGGCGGGCCTCGTCCGCACGAAGGTCGAGGTCGAGGACGGGGTCGCCAAAGCCATCTACATGCAGGGTGTCCCCAGCTTCTACTGGAAGACCATGAAGTTCGACGTCCCCGAAGTCGGGGAGGTCGAGGCGGACATCGCGTACGGCGGCCTCTGGTACGCCTTCGTGGACGCAGACAGCATCGGGCTGGAGCCCACCTTGGAGAACAAGGACTACTGGATCCCACTTGGCTGGGACATGAGGAACTACATCAAGGACCAGATAGAGCTGGATCACCCCGAGTACCCCGAGCTGAAGATACTCGATCTGGTTACCTTCTACACTGAGCCCACCAAGAAGGAGTACACGAGCAGGCACTGGAACGTTTTCGGGCCCAAACAGAGCTGCCGCAGCCCCGCAGGCACATGCACCAACGCCCGCATGGCGGCCATGTACGGCAAAGGCGAGCTGAAGCCCGGGGACGAGGTGAAGTTCGAGTCCACCATAAGCACGGTGATGGTGGGCAAGATCGCTAAAGAGGTTAAGGTAGGTAAATACAAGGCCATCGTCCCAGACGTCATGGCCACCGCCTACATAACCGCGTTTAACCAGGTCGTCATAGACCCAGACGACCCGCTCAGAGCCGGCTTCCTCTTTTAAGCCTCTTCTTTTTTTACCATCAGTATCTCAGGCGCGTGGACCTTCAGGAGTTCAGCCACCTTCTTAAACTCACCAAGAGTCTTGCTGCCCTTCTTCGTCATCTCGAAGGTGTCAGTCTTCTGGCCCCTCTCGTTGTAGCCCTGGACTAGAAAGCCCTGCTGGACCAGCTGCCCCACGATCTCTCTGGCCTTCTTGGTGTTGACGTAGGTAGTCTCGATGATCTCCATGAGGCTTGTGTTGCCGTCGCTTATTGTCTCAAGTATTTGCATCGACGTCTGGTACTTGGAGTGTCTCATGGACATGTCTGTTCGTTTAAATTAATCCCCATTAAAGGATTATCAACCAGTGTTACTTGATAACGATACATATCAATGAGACATTTTCTCCTTCAGGAGAGGGGCGGCGATCTATCAAGCCTATTAAATATGAGTGTCGATGCCTTTCAATGAGGCGTGACAAATTGCCTAAGGAACAGATATTGTTAAGCGCCGGAGACCCGGACGTCGAGGCCCCCCAGTACGCGATCAACGAGGCTCTCCTCGGCATCATCGAGGGTGGGATGAACACCCACTACCCCCACTACTCGGGCTACCCAGAGGCCTTCCAGGAGGCGGTCGTTGACTACTACAACAAGTTTACGGGCGTCGAGTACGAGTCCAAGCACGTCATACCAGCGGCGGGAAGCAGCGCCGCCCTCTACGTTGCCCTGGCCACGGTCCTACGGGAGGGAGACGAAGTTCTCCTGTTCACCCCATACTATATGGGCCACAGGAGCATATTCGACGGCATGGGCGTCAAGATGAACACCGTGCCGCTGCTCAAGGAGAGCAGCTACCACCCCGACCCGGGCGTCATCGCGGACTATGTGACACCCAAGACGAAGGCGGTCCTGCTCTGCAACCCTTCCAACCCGACGGGAACCGTGTTCAACGAGGAGGAGTGCAAGGTATTGGGCGACCTGGCCGTGGACAACGACATGGCCATCCTCGCCGACGAGATATACCTCCACTATGTGTACGACGACAACGAGTTCGTGAGCATAGCGGGGCTCAGTGACGAGTACAAGGAGCGCACCCTGGGCATAATGAGCTTCAGCAAGACCTTCAGCATGACAGGATGGAGGCTCGGCTACGACATAGTCCCAGACCGTTACCTTGAGGAGGCGACCAAGATCAGGGCCATGACGGCTCCCCGGCCCGCGAC
>CAZEMD010000264.1:2057-3375 GCA_964513225.1 uncultured Candidatus Bathyarchaeia archaeon
CTTCAAGGCCAGCCTCTGACCCCCAACTTTTATTGCCCCGTCCATATTCCTCCCTAGTCTGATGTTAAGCAAGAGAAAGTCGCTGAGGAGGAGGACGGCGAACAAGCTCGTCGAGGAGCTGTCGTCTTTGTTCGGAGATATCGACGCAAAGAGGTTCGAGTCCGCCATGCTGGATGAAGCCACGGTGTACCTGCTGGACGACGCAATCGAGTTCGTGAGGGACGGCGACGACCTCTACCCCTACCTGGCCGGCAACCACGTTGACCGACTTCCCAGGGTGGTCGTGGACATGGGGGCCATACCCTACGTCTGCAACGGAGCCGACATCATGGCTCCCGGGATAACGGACATGGACTCATTCGAGGCGGGGGACCTCGTCGTGGTTAGAGACGTAACCCACGGCAAGGCTCTGGCCATAGGCAGGGCTCTGAAGAGCGCATCCGAGATAGAGACCGCTAAAAAGGGCAGGGTCGTAGAGAACCTCCACTACGTGGGCGACCGTCTCTGGGACGCTGCCTAGAAGTGTCTAACCATATCTATCTTGGGCAGGTAGAACACGAAGGCGACCACCGCGGTGCCGATGAATATCAGTATGAAGAGCCACATGCTCCACTGGAAAACCTTCCACCAGATGCCAAACTTCTCCACCCCCTCCCTATAGCTTCTCTCGTAGGCGAGTATGGCCTCCTTCATGCTGTGGGGGAGTTTCCTTAGCGAGGCCAGGAGCTTCCCCACCCTACCCTGCTTCGGCACCGGTGTTCACTCCTATTTGCTTGGCTGAGTCTTTATTTCTTTGTGTATCTATGCAGCAACCTTTAAATCAAAATATGAAGCAATGTTCATATGAATTAATCTTCATTGGTGTGTTTGATGGTTAAGCGAAACATAGTCCACATAGACGAGAAAAAGTGCGACGGCTGCGGCCAATGCATCCCCAACTGCGCCGAGGGAGCCCTCCAGATAATAGACGGCAAGGCCCGGATAGTAGACGACTCCTACTGTGACGGGCTCGGGGCCTGCCTGGGACACTGCCCCCGGGACGCCATAACGATCCTAGAACGCGAGGCCCCAGAGTTCGACGAAGAGGCAGTCCACGAACACCTGGAGACGCTGAAAGGAAGTGAGGCTCTGGCAATTGGCTGCCCGGCGTCTCAGGTCCAGTTGCTGAAGGGTAGCCCAGCCACAGATCATTTTGAGGTGTCTACCCCGTCTGCCCTCCGTCACTGGCCTGTCCAGCTAAACCTTGTACCCGTCAAGGCGCCGTTCTTCAGGGACGCGGACCTGCTTCTACTGGCTGACTGTACAGCTGTCGCGTATC
>CAZEMD010000265.1:0-3354 GCA_964513225.1 uncultured Candidatus Bathyarchaeia archaeon
ATACTGGTGGATGTGGGGTTTACGCCTCGGTGCCACGAGAACATCGAGAAAGAGCTTGACGAGATGGGTAAGACGTGGGGTGACGTTGAGATGATTATAATAACCCACGCCCACGGCGACCACATAGATAACCTGCCTCAGGTGAAGAAACTCACAGGCGCGGAGGTCGTCATAGGAGAAGGCGACGAGGGCAGGCTCTACGAGCGCACGGGGGCGGAGGCGGACGTGGTGCTGAGGCACGGCGACCTCATCGGGGCCTGCGGCGGCGTGGAGATCGTGCACGTGCCCGGCCACAGCGACGGCAACCTGTGTCTGTACCTCAGAGGGTATGGGGCTATCATCGCGGGGGACACGATCTTCGGGGACAGCGAGGGTAACCTCGAGGCGCCGCCTGAGAAACATTGCGAGAACGCCGTGGAAGCCTCTAAGAACCTTGGCATTCTAGCCGACTATGAGTTTGACGCGCTGCTCCTGAGCCACGGGATAAACACTATGGCTGGCGCTAAGGAGAAGGTTTTGAGGCTCATCGAGGCGTGCGCCTAGCCGAGCTTCATTATAACTTCTCTGACGACTTTCCCCGGCTCGACTCCCAGCTTCTTTGCTTTGCTTGTGGATGCCTTGATCTCGGCGTCTAGAACGTCGTTGAAGGAGTTGACGCCGCTCACGGTGGCGGCGGCTGCACCCAGCTTCTCAGCTACGTCTAGGTTGAGGTAGCCACACATGATGAATCCTTTTTCTCCTTTGATGAGGAGGAGCGGGGGAAGATCGGGTAGGGTGGACTTCACTCCCTGAAACGTTTTCCCATCTATGGTGAACTTGTCTATCTCGAACATGATCTATGGTTGGGTTTGGTTGTACTAATCTTCTTCGCAGGGAGTTTGTTGCAAGCTACTTGTAATGTTGGAAAAAATTATTTGTAGGTTAGGGGGAGGGCTGTGTATATCTTTACGCCGAGGACGAGGTTCTCTATGGTTATGTGTTCGTTGGGTTGGTGGGCTTGGCCTGTGAGGCTTGTGCCGTAGCCGAGGCTTGGGATGCCTGCGATCCTGCTGGTGCTTATGCCGTCTGTGCCTCCCGTGAGTATCTTTAGGTTTACTGGTTTGCCGGTTACCTCGTGTATCAGGTCTTTGAACTGTTTGGCGAAGCTGCTGTCGGGGGTCTCGCTGAACCCGGCGGTGTCGTCTTCGTTGTAGTCGCGGTGCTCTACCTCCAGTCCGTGGATTCCTGACTCTTTGACGAGCTCCTTTATTCGTTGTACCACCCTGAGTTGGTGGCTGCCCGGGGTTAGCCGTATATCGAACTGGGCTTCTGCGTAGTCGGGTATCACGTTGGTCTTGACGCCTCCGTTTATGATGTTGCAGGTCACGCTGGGTGTGTGGTAGTTGTGGGCCATCAGCTTCTCCTGTTCTGAGGTGAGTTCCTGGGCGTTCTTGAAGAACCCTATGCTTTCCTCTATTGCTGGCTTGAGGTCTTCAGAGTAATCCAGCGGAAAGTCGTTTATCTTCTCCACCCACGGGATTCCGGCGATGAGCTTCTTGATCGCGTTGTCGCCGAGGTACGGCTGGCTGCCGTGGGCCGTTTGGCCTCTAGCTACCAGCTTGACGCCGGCGCCTCCTTTGCAGCCCAGGTCGATGCTGGGGGATTCTGGTCCTCCTCCGTTGCCGTCTCCGATGATGCACACATCTCCTCTGAACCTGCCTGTCTCGGCGAGCCACCGTGCCCCGGCGCCTCCCCCTATCTCCTCGTCGGCCGTGAACCAGAACTCGACGGTGTTAGGCACGTCGCCCATCTCGTTGAGGAGGCGTGCGGAGACCATGGCGGCTGCGCAGGAGCCCTTCATGTCGCTGCTTCCTCTGCCCCAGACGCAGCCGTCGGCTACCGTGCCACTGTAGGGCGGGTATTTCCAGTTCTCGGGCTTGCCCTCGGGCACAACGTCGATGTGGCCAACCCAGAGCACCTTCTTCTTGCCTTTCCCATTTATCCGTGCTACGATGTTGGGCTTCTTGGGTTCGCTGGCGTGGACCTCGTTCTCGATGCCATGCTCGTCCAGGTACTTCTTGATGTAGTCAACGACCTCGTCGGTGTATCCGTCGGGGTGCGCGGAGTTGAACTTCACGAGGCCGGAGCAGAGCTCCGTTACCTCCTCTTCAGCTTCTTCCGCCAACCGGGATATCTCGTTTAGATCCATGTTAGGTGTTGAGGCTTGTGATAAGAAAAGGGTTAGGGTCCAGGGATCGTCCGGCTCTCCATGAGGTCCCAGAGGCTCTGCATCGCTTTGGGGAGGAGCTCCTGTATGGGCAGGTTGTAGGGGCACCTGCTCTCGCACTCGCCGCAGTGGATGCATGTATCCAGCTTCATCTTGGCGTCCTTGACCGCCTCGACTCTGCGGTCGCTCCAGCCCATGCGCCTTAGCACCTGTGCCTCGGTTCTTAGTATGGTGCTTATGGGGATGCCCTGGGGGCAGGGCTGGCAGTAGTTGCAGCTGCGGCAGAACTGGTCGCCCAGCCTCTCCTTGTCCCTCTCAATGAGGCTACGCTCTTCGTCTGTGAGGGTGTGTTCGCCCATCCATACGCCGTAGTTCTCGTCCACCTCGGCGACAGTCATCATGCCGGGTATCGCTATGTCGCAGTCCGGGTTGCTGTACACGTACTTCAGCGCCGTGTTGGCGTTGCTGAAAGCGCCGCCGCCGAAAGGCTTCATTATGACGGTGCCTACGTTCAGCCTCTTGCAAGTCGGCAGCAGCTTCTCAGAGGGGTA
Source organism: uncultured Candidatus Bathyarchaeia archaeon (assembly GCA_964513225.1). Lineage (GTDB taxonomy): Archaea > Thermoproteota > Bathyarchaeia > TCS64 > TCS64 > RBG-16-57-9. The sequence continues at coordinate 2,758 of CAZEMD010000265.1, forward strand.
GGTTGTTAGGTAGTTGTAGGGTATCATCAAGGTCTCGACTAGCCCTGTCTCGATCATCTCGACGGAGAGGTCCGGGTTGTGGCTGGTTACGCTTACGTGGTTGATCTTGCCTTGCTCCTTCGCTTCCAAGACGGCTTCAATAGCGCCGCCCGGCTCCCTAACTTGTCTCCACTGTTCCTCGTTCTGGACGTTGTGGAGCTGATAGACGTCTATATAGTCTGTCCTGAGGTTCCTGAGGCTGATACCTAGCTCCCTCTTGATGCCTTCGGCTGACCTCTGGTGGCTCTTCGTGGCCAGTACTACCTTGTCTCTCACGTCCTCTAGCGCTTTCCCGATTCGCTCCTCGCTGGTTGTGTAGCCCCGCGCCGTGTCGTAGTAGTTGAGCCCCAGCTCGTAGCACCTGCGGACCACTTCTATCGCCTCCTCCTCCGTTACGCGTTGAATGGGTATGCCGCCGAAGCCGAGGGACTTCACCTTGAGCCCTGTTTTCCCGAGTGTTATCTCCCTAGACATTATCCTGATAAGGTGTGGTCGGTTCGTTAAAAACCCCGGCGCATGGTTGAATAGGTTTTAAAAGCGGTGGAACATCCTGAATAC
>CAZEMD010000266.1:0-3323 GCA_964513225.1 uncultured Candidatus Bathyarchaeia archaeon
TCCCTCACAGCGGCTGGGGCCGGGGCCACAAGATAAGCAAGGAGCAGATAGTGGGCCTCGTCGCCGCCCTCGAGATATTCGTCGAGGAGGGGGACGGCCTATACGCGGGGCAGATGGCCATGGCCCAGCGGCTCGCCGAGGAGCTGAGGACCGTGCCCGGATTGGAGGTGGAGGTTATACCCAACGACGAGACCTACCACGAGCACCCGACGGTGCCCCACGTGCCCAGGGTGCTCATGAGGTGGAACAAAGACAAGATGGGGATGTCCGCGGAGGAGCTGGACGCGGCGGTGGCCAGGGACGACCCGCCTGTCTACCTGAGGAACGTCCACTACTACGACTACTACACCGACAAGGAGTGGAGGCTCATAGACGTGTTCTACCTTCGCCCCGAGGAGGAGAGGATAGTCGTCGACAGGATCATCGAGGCTTTCCGCGGCAGGTAAAGGCGGCCCCCCTTATTACCTCTTGTTTGATGGGTAACGTTACCCTCGGCAGCGGCTCCTTTGGCTACTGTATATATTCGTTGATCCCTCAGACATAGCTATACGATGAGCCTGCAGGTAGCGGCGAGGACCATCACACCCATATTCTCGCTGATGGCGCTGGGCTACCTCTCACGCTTGAGGGGGGTGCTCAGGGCGGGGGACGAGAGGGTCTTCTCGTCCTATCTGTACTACTTCGGGCTGCCCGCTTTGCTCATAGTGGACCTCTCGGAGACGGCGTTGACCCGTGAAGCCGTGGGTCTGATGGCTTTGAACCTGGCGCCCATGGCGCTGGTCCTCCTCGTGTTGATGTTAGTGCACCTTGTTTTCCGTTTGGAGAGGGAGACGCTAATCCTCCTGGTGGTTGTGGCGTCCTTCGGGAGCCTTGGTTTCTATGGATTGCCGTTTGTTTCGTTCGCCTTGCCGTCCATCGAGGCGGAGAGGCTGGCTACGCTGTCCGTCGCGTCGATAAACTCGGTGGGGTTCATACTAACCGTGCTCGTGCTGGAGGCGTACGCGGGCGGCGGCTCGGCCCACCGTGAGGTGGCCTCAAGCCTTGCAAGGAACCCCCTTATACTATCCATATTGGCGGGGATGGGCCTCTCGGTTATGGGCGTCAGCCTGCCCGCGCCCATTGCTTCGAGCCTCCACATGATTGGGGCAAGCACTTCGCCCGTGGCCATATTCATGCTCGGCGTGTTCCTTTTCGGTAGAGACTACGGCAGCCTTCGGGATGCTGCAGCGATCAGCGCCATGAGGCTGGTGCTGCTTCCCGCGGTCGCCGTGGCCGTGTGCCAGTTATACGGGGTCTCCGAGCTCGGGAGAACGGTCATGGTTCTCATGTACGGGACTCCTCTCGCGGTCTCGATGATCGTGCTAAGTGAACGGTACGGGTTCCGCGAGAAGACCGTGTCCTCCGTGATCCTTGTCTCGTCGCTCGCCGCGGGAGTCACCATGAACCTGTGGCTGATGTTTCTGGAGATCGTCTTCTGATTGAGACGATGCCTCTATCCCAGTAGGTGAGGCGCCCGCTCCTTTATCACGGGCTTCATCTCGGCCACCGTCTCCCCGGCTGCCCTCAGGGCCTTCTCCAGTTCTTCCTCCGTCTGGACGGCGGAGACGTTGGGGTGCCCCAGTATGAAGACGCCACGGTTCATCATGCCCAGGTTGAAGAGGGTGAACAGGCCCCTGTCGGCGGTCCTAGAGGTCTCGTGGTCCATAACCTTCCGGTCCGTCCAGGCGACGGAGAACAGGGAGCCCACGCCGCCCACGTGAGCGGTTACGCCTTCCCCTGTAAGAGCCTCCTTCAAGCCTTTCCTCATCGTGTCGCCCAACACGGCCATCCTCTCGTAGACGCTAGGCTTCATCTCCTTCATGACGGCGAGGCCTGCCGCCATGGTCAGGGGGTGGGCGTTGAAGGTGCCCGAGAAGCCCAGCATGGGCGACGCGGTCTCGGGGAGCTCGGCGCCGGGGATGCTCAGGGGGCTTAGCAACTCCTCGGTGGAGGCGTAGGCGCCCACGGGGAAGCCGCCGCCGATGATCTTGCCCATGGTGGTGATGTCCGGGGTGACGCCGTAATGGGCCTGGGCGCCGCCGTGGCTGAGCCTGAACGAGATGACCTCGTCGAATATGAGGAGCACGTCGTTTTCCTCGGTGGCCTCCCTGACGGCCTGCAGGAACCCCGGCATGGGCGTCATGTCCCGCATGGTAGGCTCGACTATGACGGCTGCCAGCTCGTGCCTGTGCTTCTTGATGGTCTCCTCGGCGGCCTCGGCGTCGTTGTACGGGAAGTACACCGTGCAGTCCTTCACCTTCTGTGGGATGCCCACGGTGTCGGGGGTGAGTGGCACCGCGTCCCAGGAGCCGTGGTAGGCTCCCATGCACTTGGCGAGCAGCGGCTTCCTGCTGTAGGCTCTGGCGGCCCTCACCGCCTGCATGTTGGCCTCCGTCCCTGAGGGCGTGAAGCGCACCCTGTCTGCCCCCTTGAGCCTGCCCGTCAATTCCTCGGCGAGCCTTGGCTCGGTCTCGGTGGGGGCGCCGAGGACGGTGCCCTTTTCCCACTGAGCCTTGGCGGCCTCCACGACCTTGGGGTGGTTGTGGCCCATGATGAGGGTGGTGTTGTTGAAGTTGAAGTCTATGCGCTCGTTGCCGTCCACGTCCCAGTTGTGGCTGCCCAGGCCCCTCCTCAGGCAGAGGGGGAACGGCTGCCAGTAGAGGGCCGAACGGGTGTTACCGGATGGGAGAACCCGTTTTGCGTTCTCCCATGCATCGAGGGAGCCCGGGTTCTGGGCGCGGTACTCCTCTAGAATCTTCATGAAGAAAGAGACGTTTTACGTATACATAAACTTTCGAGGAGACTCTATCAAGCAGAAAAGGGGTTTGCAGGAGCTATATCGCCTTCTTCTCCCTGAGGCGTCGAACCTCCTCGGGGGAAAGCCCGGCGAGGCTCGTCAACACCTCCTCGGTGTCCTGGCCCAGCACGGGCGGCGGCGACTGTATCCTGCTATCGCTCTCAGAGAACTTGAGGACTGCGCCTATCTGCTTAATCTCCCCCACCGATGGGTGCTGCACCTCCTTCAGCATGCCCCTCGCGAGCACCTGGGGGTCGCCGAAAAGCTCGTCCAAGCCATAGACGGGGCCGCACGGGAACCCAATGGCCTGCAGCCTCTCCAGCCACTCGTCTCTGGGCCTCTTCATGAGCTCCTTCTCTAGAAGCGGGATTAGGGTGTCCATGTGCTCGACCCGCAGGGAGTTGGTGGTGAACCTGGGGTCGCCGCCCATCTCCTCCGCGCCCATGGCCTCCGTGAGCATCCCCCATAGCCTGTCGTTCCCGCAGGC
>CAZEMD010000267.1:0-3308 GCA_964513225.1 uncultured Candidatus Bathyarchaeia archaeon
TCCCCCTCGAATTCCTCGCATATAGACTCCGCATGGACAGCGGAGGCCCCGGTAGGCACAGAGGCGGCTGCGGCATCGAGCGCACATGGGTACTTACCAGCGACAGAGCCGTGCTAAGCGTAATGGCCGAGCGCAACAAGATACCGCCCTGGGGCCTCCAAGATGGCAAACCGGGGGCCACAGGCGTATACACTCTGAGGAGGGCCTCAGGCGAGTATGAGACGCTCCCGTCTAAATGCACGGTGGATATCCGGCGAGGCGAATCGTTGATCATAAAGACTCCTGGAGGGGGAGGCTTCGGGGACCCATTCGCGAGACCCGTCGATAAGGTGGTTGAGGACGTAGAGAGCGGCCTAGTGTCCCCCGCTTCAGCCGAGGCGGACTACGGCGTCGTGATAGACCCTGGGACATTCGAGGTGAAGGCGGTCAAGAGGCCCAAATCTTAGCGCCCGTTCGTCTGGATCTTCTGAAACCTATACTTGAGAACCCCTACTCAAAGTCTCTTCTCAATGCTACCACTACAAGGGACATGGCGAGGGTGACGCCGGCGCATGCATAAAAGACCCACTCGATGGTGGCCACGGATAGTATCCCGCTCATGAAGAACATGCCCGCGGTGCCACCGAGAGCCATTATCATCCCCCATATCCCTGTTGCTGAGCCTCTATCCCCAGGCGGCAGCGCTTCCATGGACGCGGCTTGGCTGACGGAGAAGACTAGCACAGCGCAGAGGCCAAGCGCGGCGTTGAGCACTGGAAGCATCCAGAAATATGGGGCCAACGGGAAAAGGGCGAACACGGCTACGCTCACCAAGAGACCGGCCGCTATGGGGGTGAACCTGCCCACTCGGTCCGAGAGGGAACCAACGACCGGCAGTGTCACCGCTATGGTGACGGCGTTCGCGGTCAGCGTCAAACCAATCATTAACTCGTTCAAACCCCTCTCTGCGCCCAGCAGCGGAATATACGTGACGAGCCCCCAGTGGCAGAACGCGTGGGCGAAGACGGTTATCGAAGCCGCGAGCACCTTCCTGTTTCCGAGGAGCCTCCTCATGGTAGAGGGAAACTCGGAGAGGATCATCTGTATCTGGACGCCGGGCTTCATGGGGCAGCTGGCGTCCCTGTCGTCCTCAGTGTATCTCCAGATGATGAAAAACCCAAGGGCGGCGATCACACCTGAGAAGGCAAATATGGGCCTTTAGTCGGGGAAAAACCTGACCGTGTATCCACCCAAGGCTGGGCCTATCACGGCGCTCACGGCCCAGCTCAAGTGGTAGCGCCCCATGGCCTCCCCAGCCTTCTCCGGTGGGAACAGGCTGGAGGCGTACGCCTCTGATGGCGGGAAGTAGATGCTTAGGGCGAGACCGCTTACGAACATGGCGAGGACAGGGAGCACCGGCGTCTGGGCGATGCCGTAGATGAAGGGTGTAATGGCGAAAAGCGCCACGCCGAAGAGCATCATGTTTTTCCTTCCGACGCTGTCGCTGAAGGTTCCGGCTATGAGTCTGAGCAGGGTCTGGACGACGTTCCTTATGTTGTAGATTAAGGCGATTACTGCGGGTGTGACGCCGAGGCTGGCGATGAATAGGGGCTGGAAGCTCTGGGGGATGGTCTCGCCGAACATGGCGAAGAAGGTGGCTAGGGTTATCGCTGTGAAGACCCTCTTAGACTTTTCGTCCAAGTGTTTCACCGGTGTATGTCTCCTTGATTGTTCGCCGGGATTTAAACCCAATCCATATAAGCGGCGGCTCTGTCAAATCTGTGATATGTGTCTGGCGGTTCCTGGGCTTGTGGAGAGCGTGGAGGGGCGCACCGCGGTCGTGGACTTCGGGGGGGTGAAGCGCGAGGCGGTGATCGACCTCATGGAGCCTGGCAGCGTCAACCCGGGTACCTATGTGCTCGTCCACACTGGCTTCGTCATCCAGGTCCTCGACAAGAAGGAGGCCGAGGAGACGCTGGAGCTTTGGCGTGAGGTTCTCAGCAACGTGGATGAGCTTTACGGCGAGCTTTAAGCCAGTCGCTCTTCTGTAGGGTGTAGATTGCCCCGTCCATCCATACTTCGTTGATTTTAACTGCTTTCTCTTTGTGGCCGGTCTGGGTGAAGCCTGTTTTCTCTAGTACCCGGGTTGAGGCTTTGTTTCTTGGGTTTGCCTCTGCCGTGATCCTGTGGGTGGTCAGATTTGAAAAATGGTGGTTTACGAGTGTGTTGACAGCGGCTGTGCAGTATCCTTTGTTTCTGGCTGGTGGTATGACGCGGTACCCGATCTGTGTGGTGTTGTCTTTCTTGTCTCTTGTGACTATTTGTCCTATTTTTTTGCCTTTTTTGGTTTGTATTATGTACCAGTTTTGGCCGGGTTTGTCTTCTTGCAGCCATTCGTTGAGTTCTTTTCTGGTGACGGGTTCGTGGGGCTCGTATTCGCCTGTGTATTCGGGGTCGTTGTTCCATTTGTATAGGAACTCGTGGTCTTCTTGGCTGAAGGGTTTGAGGTCGACGTTTTCTCCTTTGATCACGGTTGGTCTAGTTGGGCTCCGGTTGATAAGGGTTTTACTGGGGGGATGGCTTAAATCGTGGGCCTTGGTTTTTGCTTGTATGGTGAACTACTGGCGTGACTTCCCGTCGGGGCCTGAGCCGCCGGGTAGCATCTATATTGTGACGGAGATCCAGAGGAACAGCAGGAACAAGTACGAGTACGACGCCAGGATGGGGGTGTTTAAGCTCAACAGGGTGCTTTACACGTATTATCCCTGTGACTATGGGTTCATTCCCAGGACGCTGGACGACGACGGCGACCCGTTGGACGCTGTGTTGTTGATTAATGAGCCTACGTTCACTGGCTGTGTGACTGTAGCTCGGCCCGTGGCGAACATCAAGATGGTGGACGGTGACCAGATGGACGACAAGGTGGTGGCTGTGAGCACCACGGACCCGTTCTACAGGCACATCAACAGCCTTGAGGATCTTCCGGGGAGCGTAGTGGACGAGCTTACCTACTTCTATAACAACTACAAGCGCGCCGAGGGGGTCGTCACCGAGGTGCTCAAGTGGGAGGACGTGAAGGAGGCCCATAGGCTCATAGAGTGGGCCATGGACGTGTACAACAGCAAGGAAGGATGAAACGGTTTTCGAGAAACCACGTCGGTTATTAACATCTGACCCTAATATATCTCGGTTTCAATGAAGGAAGGATTCCTGTCGAGCGAAGGCTACAGGCTTCACCACGTCACGTGGGGAGAAGAGGGGCCTAGGGTTCTGTTCATCCACAGCATGGGGATGGACGGGCACAGCATGGATAAGCTCGCTGAGAGCCT
>CAZEMD010000268.1:0-3261 GCA_964513225.1 uncultured Candidatus Bathyarchaeia archaeon
ACGTCCTCGGCGTCATCCTAGGCCTCGTGGTGCCCCTGAAGCACGGCGGCTGGGCTAGGAAGGCCGCCGCCGTCGCCCTGGGCGCCACACTCGTCTTCGCCTTGAACGTGAGCCGCGTCATCCTGACGGTGGTCCTCACAGGCTACGACGTGCCTCCGCTAAGCTGGTGGGTGACCAACCCCACCGTGGAGACCTACCACTACCCCGTCAGCTTCGTGTACGGCGTGATGGGCATCGCGGCCACCGTCGCCCTCATAGACCGCCTCGTACTCCCCGAGCTTGGCGACTTCCTTGCAGGCCTCCCGGACACGCTGAGCAGACTCGTAAAGACCAAATAGCCAACATGTAACAGCAGATTACTCAGACACCCAAGACTCTGATCCCAAGTGTAGATCAAAATCTAGCCTAGGGTTCCATTCTAAGACGAAGACAGGAGTACAATAAACCTCAATGTCTCATAGATCATTCTTCGATAGCCCTCTCTGGTTCATTGACGCCAAGCCAGAAGACTGCGGCAGCAACTAAGCCTATGACCGCCGAGAGCTGGAAGGGCAGCTGCGGATAGAATGTCTCCCAGAGCCAGCCCCCGATAACGGAGGACGGTGCAGCGACTACGGCGGTTAGGGTGCCTATGGCGCCGTTAACGGTAGCCCTCTTCTCGGAGGGGACGATATCGGCGATCAACGCATTCCAAGCGGACCCACCGGCCTGAACTCCGCCGCCCCCGAAGGCCAGCCCAATCGAGTTGAAAGACCTCACCAGCAGGTACGGCCAGAACCCAGAAACCGCCGCCATGAAGTACTGGGTGACCGGCGCAACAACCCTGGAGACCATGATGTTGTTCTTGCGTCCGTACTTGTCGGACAACATCCCGCTGGGAAGCGTGAGGACCATCTGCACCAGGCCGGCGATGGAGGTGATGAACCCCAGCTGGGTAGGGGTTATCTTGAGTATGTCGAGGGCGTAGAGATTGGTATAGTCCATCACTAGCCTCCCCGAGAAGCTCCCGATGATGGACACTATCATCATGAAGAATATCGGTCGAGGCACCTCCCTGAACGTCTCCGTGGTAGGCAGGATTGAGGGCCTCTTACCGCTCTTGTGAACCACCGTCTCCTGTAGATTGAAGTACCTGATGACGATCCCTAGGATGGAGGCGCCGACCTGCATCATTAGAAAAATCCTGACGCCCCTGTAGAGGCCATACGTGTCCACGAGGATGCCTCCTATAAGCGGGGAGATTATGTTGGGGATGCGTGTGATGGTGTTGTATACTCCATACCCTGAGCCCCTTCTCTCGCTTGGGAGAGACTCCGCGATTATCGCGTGGAAGGCAGGCATGTAGAGGCTCGTCATTCCGGCTATCACGGCGCCGGGGATCACCCACTCCCAGCTGTGGGCCAGGAGGTAGAGGACGGGGCCGAAGGTCCTCAAAACGGTGCCGAAGAGGATCAGCCTCCTCCTCCCGTACCTGTCGGCTATCAGCCCCCCAGGCAGCTGGAACAACAGGCTCTCGGCTGTGGAGATCATGGAGAATACGCCGATGTTGGTGACCGAGGCTCCGAGGAAGTCCTGCAGGTATAGCGCCCAGAAGGGGCGGTAGCCCTGTCCCATCAGGCTCCAAAGGGAGGAGGTGAGGGATATCGCCAGGATGTTCTTGTTGCTGAAGACGTCCCTGAACATGGAGTAGTATTCCTTCAGCCTGCCTTCTTGCCCCAATAATGTCACCGTGTTGAAATTAGCAATAGGTAACAGGGACGTTAATATGGATTTTCATGGGAGGAGCCAAACATTTCATCCACAGACGCAAACTCGTCCAAACAAGGTCAGAACACTAGAAAATCTATCGATGGAACCCAAAATCATAAACCGACTGGACGCCGGCCCTAAACGCCCACCACAAACAAAATAAAAAAACCCAAAAATTTTTCCCATAATACCAAGCCATACGACACAAACTACCAAACCCAAGCGTTAACCTTAAATCCTGTCAACAAACGGTACGTGGTACGTGAGACACATGGGGTATCGTTTTATCGAGTAAGTACCCAAAGAGAGTACAGTTCCTAGACACCACCCTCCGCGACGGAGAACAAACCCCCGGCATAAGCCTGACACCCACAAAAAAACTACAGATAGCAAAAGCCCTGGACGCCCTCGGCGTCAAGGTAATAGAAGCAGGCTTCGCCGCGGTGTCCCCCGGGGAACGTGAGGCAGTCAAACTCATAAGCCAGGCAGGTCTCGACGCCGAGATATGCAGCGCCACCAGAAGCGTGAAAGGCGACATAGACGCCGCCATAGACGCAGGAGCGGAAAGCGTCAACATCATCATCCCCACGAGCCGGCTCCACATAATGAAGAAGCTCACCAAGACACCCGAAGAGATGCTGGACGTAACCACCAGCGTCGTGGAGTACGCCAAGGACCGGGGCGTAAACGCCGAAGTCGCCTTGGAGGACGCCAGCCGCACCGACCTAACCTATCTCAAGAAGGTCATCAGACGCGCCATAGACGCCGGCGTCGACCGGGTCACGCCATGCGACACCGTGGGTACCCTCACCCCAGAGAAGAGCGCAGAGTGGTACGGCGAGATACACCGCGAGTTCCCAGACATCCTCCTAGGCGTCCACACACACAACGACTTCGGCCTGGCCACCGCCACAAGCATCGCCGCCGTAGCCTGCGGAGCCACCCACATCCACGCCACCATAAACGGCCTCGGCGAACGAGCAGGAAACGCGTCCCTTGAAGAGATCGCAGTCGCCCTCAAGCTGCTGTACGGCGTTGAGACGGGGCTCCGCCTCGAACGGATCACAGAGACCAGCATGCTAGTGGCCAGGCTAACCGGCGTCAACGTCCAGCCCAACAAGGCCATCGTCGGCGACAACGCGTTCGCCCACGAGAGCGGCATACACACCCACGCCATACTACGCGACCCAAGCACCTACGAGAGGATAGACCCCCGGCTCGTCGGCGCAGCCAGACGCATAGTCTCGGGGAAACACGCCGGCAGCACGGGCCTCAGCATGAGCCTCGAGGAGATGGGGCTCAAGCCCAGCAAAGACCAGTTCGACCTCATCTACCAGCAAGTCAAGGAGCTCGGCGACCAAGGCAACACCCTGAGTGACACCGACGTATACGCCATAGCCACCAAGACGATGAACCTGAAGCAACAGCGCAACTACGAGCTCGACGAGTTCATAGTGACCACCGGCAACAAGATCACGCCCACGGCGTCGGTGAAGATGAGGCGCAACGGCG
>CAZEMD010000269.1:0-3213 GCA_964513225.1 uncultured Candidatus Bathyarchaeia archaeon
TCCTCAGGGCTCTCTCGCAGGCTGCCTGAAACGTGGGGCCGTCGGCCGTGGGGTCTGAGAAGGGTATCCCGAACTCGATGAGGTCCGCGCCGCTCTCTGCTAGGGTCTCAATCAGTCTGTGGGAGAAGTGGGCGTCGGGGTCGCCGTAGTATACGTGGGGCATGAACGCTCCCTCGCGCCGTCGCCTCAGCCCCAGCAGCGTCTCCTCAAGGTCCATATACGTGCCTCGTTATGGCTTCCATGTCCTTGTCGCCCCGGCCGGAGTAGTTGATGATGATGGCTTCGTCTCCCGAGAACTCCTCCCCATGGTTCAAGACGTAGGCTATGGCGTGCGCGGTCTCCAAGGCCGGTATCAGCCCCTCGGTCCTGCACATCGTCGCTACGGCCTCGAAGACTTCTTTGTCGAAGGCGTAGCACGCCTTGACGCGGCCGATCTCGCACAGGTGGGATATCTCGGGGCCCCTGGCGGGGTAGTTGAGGCCGGCGGACCTAGTCTTGGAGGGCATTATCTGGCCGTTCTCGTCCTGGAGGACCTGCATGACGGCGCCGTGGATCACCCCTGGGCTGCCCAGCTGGAATGCCGCGGCGCTGTTCCCCGCTCCCAGGCTTTCTCCGCCCCCCTCGACGAAGTAGAGCCTCACGTTGTCTTCATCGAGGAAGGCTCTAAAGGCCCCCAATGCGTTGCTGCCGCCGCTCCCCGCGGCGATCACGGCGTCCGGGAGCCCGCCCCCCCTCTCATGGAACTGGCTTCTAGCCTCTTTGCCGATTACGCTCTGGAAAGCCCCGACCAGCACCGGGAATGGGTGGGGTCCAACGGTCGATCCCATGAGGTAGAGGGTGTCCTGAGAGCAGGAGGCCCACTCCCTCAGCGTGTCCGAGACGGCGTCCTTGAGCACGCCTGAGCCGATGTCCACGGGGGTGATTTTGGCTCCGAGGAGCCTCATCTTCTTGACGTTGCTCGCCTGTCTCTTGATGTCCTTGACCCCCATGAATATCTCGGCCTCCAAGCCACAGACCTTGGCGGCCATGATGGTCGCGAGACCGTGCTGCCCGGCGGCTGTCTCCGTGATTACCCGCTTCTTTCCCATTCTCTTAGCCAGGAGGGCTTGACCCAAGGTGTTGTTGAGCTTGTGGGATCCGCCGCAGACGAGGTCCTCCCTCTTGAGGTAGACCCTGCAGCCCACCTCGCGGCTGAGCCTCTCGGCGTGGTATAGGGGCGTGGGCCTACCTGCGTAGTCTCTGAGGAGTCTCCTGTACTCCTTCTGGAATCCGGGGTCTTTAAGCATCTTCTCGTAGGCTTCCTCCAGCTCCTGTAGGGCCGGCATCAGCATCTCGCTGACGTACTGGCCTCCAAACCTCCCGTATCTGCCCTTCATATCAGCTTCGCTCTCCTAGCGTTCATGATGAACGACGCTATCTTGTCGGGGTCTTTATGGCCTAGCCTAGACTCGACGCCGGAGCTCACGTCAACGGCGTAGGGCTTCACGACCCGGATGGCCTCCTCGACGTTCATGGGATTGAGGCCTCCTGCCAGCATCATCCTCTTGGGGTGGATGGCTTCCCTGAGCCTCGCACTCATCCCCCAGTCCCGCTGGACTCCGGTTCCCCCAAGCTTGCCGGGGACGAAGGTGTCGAGAAGCAGCGTGTCATAGGCCCCTGTCTCCTCGGCCGTCCTCAATAAGCTCTCTGGCTCTGGGTTTATCCCTTTGATTAGGCCGACGCCTGGCATCATCCTCTTTAATGTGTTGGCGTTGGGTGTCCCTTCGCCGTGTATCTGGAGGACGTCGGGTCTGATCGCCTCGTACACTTCAACTATCTCATCTACGTCTTCAGGGACCAACACCAAAACCGTCTTGGTGAAGACCGGGACCATTTCTAGGAGTTCTGCGGCTCTTTCCGGCGACAGATTCCTGGGCGACGACGGGACACCGACTATGAATCCCACCGCGTCGGCTCCGGCTTCCACGGCTGCCTCCAGGTTTTTTTCCCTGGTGATCCCGCATATCTTGACCTTCACCGCGTTCATGCCCTGACAAAACCCCTGACGGCTTCCTCTATGTCTTCGGAAGCCATGATGGATGAGCCGATGAGATAGGCTTGGGCGCTGCAGCCTCTGAGGAAGAGCAGGTCCCCAGGGGTCTTTATCCCGCTTTCGCTCACGATCGGGGCATCTCCCTTGCTGTGGGTTTCCAGTATGCGGCGCGTCACCTCTAGGTCTACCTTCAATGTTCTGAGGTCCCGGTTGTTTATTCCTATAAGGTCGGCCCCGGTGTTTTGGGCGGCGTTGAACTCGTCGGCGTTGTGGGTCTCTAGGAGCACCTCGAGGCCAAGAGTGTGAGCCTTTGCGATCATGTTATCTAGGTTGGCGCGGCCCTTGCCCCTGTCGAATATCGCCTTTATCAGTAGGACTGCGTCGGCGCCTAGCCTCGCGCCGGCCTCGATCTGCTCCGGGCTTATTACTATGTCCTTCATCAGCAGGGGGAGCCTTGTGGTGCCCCGTATCTGCCGGAGATACTCCAGGCTTCCCTTGAAGTGCTTCGGCTCGGTGAGCACCGACATCCCCGACGCACCGCCTGCCTCGATGACGCGGGCTATCTGGGTTGGGTCGATGTTCTCCCTGATTGAGCCGAGGGAGGGCGACGCCCTCTTCATCTCGGCGATCACCGGGTTATATCTGCAGGTCTCTATCATGGTCTTTAGGCTGATGTCGGCGTGGGGCTCAGAGGTTTGGACCCTGTAGTACCCTTCCTTCAGGGTCTGCTCGGCGTCCCTTACCAGCTCGTCGAGGAAGTCAGCCATATCTCTGTTCAAGCTCCTCTAGCTTTGAGAGATCTCCACCGGATGCCTTGATGAGTGATCTGAGTCTCTCGTAGGCGGCTCCGCTCCCTATGGACTCCCGGGCCTGCTCCATACCGCACATGAAGTCGTCGGCCTTCCCGGCCACGACGATACCGGCTGCGCTGTTCATTAGAACTATCTCGGTCCTCGGGTCTTCGTAACCTCCGTTCCCGTTGAGTATCCTGTAGGTTACTTCGGCGCTCTCCTCAGGGTCTCCACCCCTGATCTCCTCCACGTTGCTGCATCCCACGCCAAAGTCTTTGGGAGTCACCTCTAAGGTGTTCACCTCGCCGGCCCTCAGCCACGAGACCCTCGTGGCGCCGAGGTTCGATATCTCGTCCATGCCGTCGAGGCCGTGTACCACCATCGCCTCCT
>CAZEMD010000270.1:0-3192 GCA_964513225.1 uncultured Candidatus Bathyarchaeia archaeon
CGGCGTGGATGAGGTGGTTACCCCCTATGGCGAAGAGGTCGCCGTCGCCGCTTATCACCACCGTCTTCAGGTCGGGCCGGGATATGCTGACGCCTGTGGCGAAGGGCAGGGCCCTGCCGTGGGTGGTGTGGAACGCGTCCGTGTTGACGTAGCCGGAGGCCCTGCCGGCGCATCCTATCCCTGATATGGTGACGATCTTGTCTAGGTCCATGGCTAGCTCCTGGATGGCCTCCACGTAGCTGTGGAGTATGATTCCCAGGCCGCAGCCGGCGCACCATATGTGGGGCAGCCTATCCATGCGGAGGTAGTCGCTTAGCCGGTGCTCCATCTCCTCCGTCAAGAATCGGCCCTCCTTATGGCTTCAAGTATCTCTCCGGGGGTGTGGGGGTTCTCCCCGAGCTTCGGTAGGAAGCGCACCGGCTTGGGCTTCACCGCCCTCTCGACCTCTCTCACCAGCTGGCCGTAGTTCATCTCAGCGACGACAACTGCCTCGGCGTCCTCCGCCGTCTCCTCGATTAACCTGTCCGGAAACGGCCAGAGGCTAACCAGCCTCAGCAGACCCGCCTTTAAGCCGCTGCCCCGGGCCTGCTTAACGGCTTTCGCCGCCGAACGCGCCGTTATGCCGTATGCGACCACCAGCACATCGCAGTCGTCCGTCATCAACGCCTCCGTCCTGGTTATCTTGTCGGTGTTCCGCCTTATCTTGTCGCATAGCCGCCTGACAAGCTTGTCCTGGGTCTCCACGGACATGTCGGGGTAGCCTCGCTCGTCGTGGGTCAACCCGGTGGAGTAGAACCTGTATCCTTCACCGAAGACGGCCATTGGGGGCACCAGTGACTCATCTGCCCTGTAGGGGAGGTACTCGGAGGGAGGCACCGTAGGCCTTTTCCGCTCCATGGTTGCCAGCTCCTCCTCTCGGGGTATCGTCAGCCTCTCGTAGAGGTGGCCTATGTTTGCGTCGCTGAGCAGAAACACGGGCGTCCTGTACGTCTCGGAGAGGTTGAAAGCCTCGACAGTCAGGTCGTACATCTCCTGCACCGACTGGGGGGCGAGGGCTATGGTCTCGACGTCGCCGTGCATCCCCCATCGGCACTGCATGACGTCGCCCTGGGCTCCCATGGTGGGCTGCCCGGTGCTGGGCCCGCCGCGCATGACGTTGACTATGACGCAGGGCGCCTCGGTCATCACTGCCAAGCCGATGTTCTCGAGCATGAGGCTGACGCCGGGGCCGCTTGTTGCGGTCATGGCCTTCAGGCCGCTGAAGGAGGCGCCTATGACCGAGGCTATGGCGCCTATCTCGTCCTCGAACTGTATGAACTTGCCTCCCAGGGCCGGGAACCTCTGGGCCATGTGCTCCGCTATCTCGGAGGCCGGGGTTATGGGATAGGCGGCGTAGTAGCCGCAGCCCGCGGATATGGCTCCCTCGGCGCACGCCCAGTCTCCGTGGACGAAGTGCGTCCCCGTCATCACCCTGTCAGCCATGGGTTTCATCCTCCTCCATGGTTAACGCGAAGTCGGGGCAGAGTCTGGTACAGAGGCCACATAGGGTGCACCTGTCGGGGTGCTTGATCGTCGGGGGGGTCACGCCTTTCTCCGTGATCTCCTCGGACCTTTCGAACACCTTGTTGGGACAGAACTCTATGCAGTAGCCGCACCCCTTGCACAGCTCTTTTATCAGCTTTATCCGCTTCTTAGCCAAGATGAAGCTACCTTCGTCAACATGTTAGTTTTACGTATTTTTATATATCCGTTTTCATTTGTGCAAAAACAGGGTGGGTAACGGGTCAGCTTTACTTATTTGAAGAGAGAAACGTCTCTTTTTTAGCCGAACGAGGCGTGAACTCGTGTTTCGTTGTTGGTTCTTTTAAGAGGAATCCCTTGGGGTTCATTCTTCCGTCATTTGGTCGCGGAGGGATTCGTCCTCCAGCGTTATGTTGCCGTACACTATGCCTATGGCGCCGGAGTAGAGAAGCCGTTTCTTGATGTCTTTGAACTCATCCGCTGTGAATCCATGAGCTTCGAGCCTGCCCCTCAGGCTGTCCTGTGTGACGTGTCCATGCGGGTAGCTGCACAGGGCTTCTATGAAGAGCTTCTCTTTTTCCGTGAGCGTCATGTGCCGCCCTCTAGGATAGGTAAAGGAACAGAACTGGAAGGGATAAGACTTGTTGTGCGGCTCAATGGGAGGCTGTTGAGAAAAACGGGTTGTATGCTATTCGCGTACGTTCAGGTCTACCAGTTCCTCTAGCCGGTCGTAGTACCGGAGCACGTTCATCCCAGACGGGGTGATGTGGTACTGTTTACCTCTTCCCCGCATGTCGCCCCCCTCCTGTGCGTACCCCTTGTTGACGAGGAGGTCTATGGTGCTCTTCAGGGTGTTCCATGAGAGGTTGGAGGCGTACATGATCCTCGTCGGCCTTGACTCTCCCTCGTGTATCACTGAGAGGACGTCAATGGCTATCTGGAAGCTTGATCTTCGAGGGCTCAAAGCAGAAGTTTCTCGGTGTAGAAGTATTATAAGCATTATAGGCTTCAGAGAAGGAAAACTGATACATATGTTGTCGAGGGATGATGGGTCTATATCTTCTCCTTGAGGAGAGACCCGAGTACCTGTATGCCCTCTGTTATGTCTGGGATGCTTGGGTGGCTGTAGTTGAGCCTTATGTGGTTGTGGGTGTTTGTGGTGTAGAAGTTGCTTCCCGGGATGTACGCGACGCCTCTCTGGACGGCCTCCATGAGCATCTCGGTGGCGTCTACTTGCTCCGGAAGCGTCACCCAAAGGAACAGGCCGCCCCGGGGGTGGTTCCACTCGGCCTCCTTGGGGAAGCTGGCGTCCATGGCCTCCAGCATGACGTCCCGTTTCTTCCTGTAGATTTTGACCATCTTCTCTATCTGCTGGTCTACGACGCCTTTCTCGAAGAGTCTGGCGGCGACCCACTGGCTGGGGAGGGCGGTGCTTATGCTTATGTTGCTCTTTGCCTCCACCATCTTGGCTATGAACTCGCGGTGGGCGACGAGCCACCCGATCCTCATGCCGGGGGACACTATCTTGCTGAAGGTGCTGGTGTACATGACGCGGCCCGTCTCGTCGAGGCCCTTCAGTGGCGTGGGCATGGAGCCCTCGAAGCTGATGTAGCCGTAGGGGTTGTCCTCCAGGATGAGGAAGTCGTACTTCTCGGCGAGCTCAAGTATCCG
>CAZEMD010000271.1:0-3192 GCA_964513225.1 uncultured Candidatus Bathyarchaeia archaeon
CCCCGACCTCCTGGTTGCAAACCAGGCATTCATACCCCTGAACTACCAGCCCTCAACCACCAACCTCCTCTGATTCATTTTAAGTTATTGGAACGCTTCTTAAGCCGCAGCCACGTGGGAATAGCCATGCGCCCCGTGAAGGCAGTGGTCTTCGACCTGGACGGGACCCTCATGGAAAGCAGGATAGACTACGAGAAGATGGGCAGCCTTATCAAGGAGCTTCTGGTCTCTATGGGGCTCCCCGAGCCCCTGGAGGACCGGCGGAAAGTGTACCGGGTCATCAGTGGCGGGGCCGCGACCCTCCGGGAGTACGGGCTGCCCGAGGCGAGCCTGGAGACGACCATGGCGGAGATGGAGAAGATAATGAACGGCGTCGAGCTCGAGGGCCTAGACGCGATGAAGTTGAAGCCCCACGCCAGGGAGGCCGTCGAGGAGCTCCACGGGGAGGGGCTCGGCCTGGGGGTCGCCACGAGGAGCCATCGGGAGTACGCGCTCAGGAGCCTGGAGAGGCACGGCATCCTACGCTTATTCCACCACGTGGTGGCTCGGGACGACGTCCCTTACCCCAAG
This sequence comes from uncultured Candidatus Bathyarchaeia archaeon, assembly GCA_964513225.1. Taxonomy (GTDB): domain Archaea; phylum Thermoproteota; class Bathyarchaeia; order TCS64; family TCS64; genus RBG-16-57-9. The sequence goes on from CAZEMD010000271.1 coordinate 571, forward strand.
CCAGACCCCCGGCACCTACTGTACGCCATTGATCTCCTCGGAGTGGAGCCTGGGGACACGTTGTTCATAGGAGACACCACCACGGACCTCCACACCGCGGACGCGGCAGGCGTGGAGTTCGTGGGCTACTGGAGGGACGACGCATGGGCGCAGAGGCTCATGGATGAGGGGTGCACCAGAATAGTCAAGGACCTGAGGGAGCTGCCGAGGCTCGTGAAGGGGATGGCCTAGAGGGAAAGAATCTTCTCTAGGGCTCCGGGGAGTTCACCTATGCTTCGAACGGCGGCCGTAGCCTCCAGGTAGCGGTGCTGCTGGCTGTCGTACACGTCCACGAGGACGCTTTTCATGCCCATGTTGTTTGCGCCTACTATGTCTGCCTCGTACAGGTCGCCCACCATGACGCAGTTCTCCGGCATGGACCCCGTCTCCCGTAGGGCTCGCTCGAAGATGACCCGGGACGGCTTCCTGTAGCCCACCTCGGCCGATACCACGAGGGCGTCGAAGACGTCCCTGTACCCCAGCTTGTCGAAGACCAGCTGGCACGTGGGGCCGTCCATGAAGTTGGTTATGACGCCCAGCTTGTACCTGCCCCTCAACGCGTCCAGCACCCGCGGCGTCTCGGGGAACCACTCGGTCTGTCTGGGCCACTCGTCCAGGTACGCCCTCCAAGCGTCTCTCGCCAAAGCATCCGCGTCCTCCACCCCGAGCCCCGCATAGGTGCTCTCGACGCGTTCCACGTAGTCGAGCTCCCTGTAGCCGTCCGAGTCGGCCTCCAGCCCAATTCTCCTCTCGATCCCAATGTAGGTCTCGGCGAAACGCTCGTAGGGCACCTCTACTCCCTGGCTCAGCAGGTACCGGTGGTACTTCTCGGCGCCACTTCCGCGCCTCATGAGGTCGGGCGCCTGGACCAGGGTGTTCCAGTTGTCGAAGTAGACGGTGTCTATCATCTCGCCTGTCTCGACGCGACCCTGGGACCCAGCAGCACCCAGAGCCAGTCAACGAACTCCCTGAGGTTCTTGGTCTGTATATAGACCTCGCCCGGGCCCTCGATGTGGGTGACCAGGCCCTCTCCGCTGAGTATGGTCTCCTTCCAGTTGCCGAACTTGCGTACCTCGTACTCGCAGGTGTCGCTGAACGCCACCAGGTGGAAGTTGTCCACTATCAGCTGCTCCCCGGGCGCCAGCTCGTGCCTGTCGATGGCGCCGAAGGTGTTGATGAACAGGTCGCCGTCGCCGCTGGTCTTCACCATGAAGAGTCCCTGCCCGAAGAGGCCGCGGCTGAACCCCTCCCACCGGACATCCAGGTCCACCTCCTGGGTGGAGGCGAGGTACGCCGACTTCTGTATTATCCACCCCTTGCTAGGGTTTACCTCTAGCTTGGTGACGTCCCCTATGGGCGCCGCGGCGAGGGCCAGCTTCCCGGTGCCGCCCTCCGCGGTGAAGTCGGTGACGAAGAGGCTCTGGCCCCCCAGTATGCTGGTCTTGAGGGTGCCGAAGATGCTCTGCTCCCTCCTCCTGGTCTGGACGTCTATGTTGGGCGTCATGTAGGTGAGGGCCCCCGCCTCCCCCGTGATCCTCTCGCCGGCCTCTAGCTCAACCTCAAGCAGGCTGTAGGATGGCTGGTACTTTATCTCGTATCTCATGTCGGTACACATCCACTGTGTACTTCATCGAATTTAAACTGTGTAACGCCTCCATCTTCGCCGTCACTCTTCAGCGCGGGACAGGTTGTACGCGTCGATGGCGGAGAACAACGCGAAAAACAGCCCCACCAGCATCACCTGGTCGTAGCTTAGGTAGAGGCTGGCTACGCCGCCGACGACGATCGTCGCCGCCAGTATGGCTAGCCCCCTCCTCCACCTGCCCAGGTAAACGTGGCCGAGCCCGGTGACCACCAGCGACAGGAGGACCGCGACCCATGTCTTCTTGACGGGCCTCCTGCGCACCCCTTCCAGCTGGGGCTGCGGCTCCCCGCACGCGGGGCAGTACTCCTCGTCGTAGGGTATCATGGTCCCGCAGTGGGGGCAGAACTTTGTGCGCTCCTCTGACATATGCTACAGGATATCCGAGTCGTCCCTCTTGATATAGTATATTACTTCCCGGACGATCCTGTAGAGGAAGTAGACGCTTGGTATTATGGCAACCAGATAAGCAAATACCTGAACCGTGCTGATGGACTCGCTCATCTCTTTCACACCCTCATATCCTCTGCTGTTTTAAAACATTATGATGAGAGATTCTTGGCATCTTCAACCTTCACACGCGCCGTTTCAGCGGGTTGGGGCTCATACAACCGACGTGGAGCGTGTCAGTCGTCGTCTGGCTGGGACGTCCTGTACACTGCGAAGACGGGGTAGTGGTCTGAAACGTCCTCCGTGAGCTCTTGGTTGAGGCCGTAGCCTGCGTCGAAGTAGAAGACCTCGCAGGAGCCAGCTACATACTCGCCATGGTAGGTGCCGTTGAGCAGCACTATCCGGTCGTAGGTCCAATCGGTCTTGGTCATTGTATCCATGCCGTTCTCGACCACCCAGCTATAGTCCCCGCCCTTGAACGGGCTGGGCCCGTCCTCGTCGAAGTAGCCTCCGTCTGCGTTGAAGTCCCCCATGACGATGACGTCGCCCTC
>CAZEMD010000272.1:0-3191 GCA_964513225.1 uncultured Candidatus Bathyarchaeia archaeon
GTGGTACTGCTCGCGGAGGCTGAGGCCCGTCTTCTCCTTGAAGTAGTCCTTGTCGATGTCGATCTCGGCCTGGAACTCGCCTTCACTCATAGAAACCAGGAAAGGATTCGTCTCATGGATTTAAAACAGCATGCACCGTGGGCGGCTAGTCACTCGTGGCGCAGCGCCTCGACGGGGTTCAGCTTGGACGCCCGCCACGCGGGGTGGAGGCCGCTGACGACGCAGGTCACCATGGCGAAGCCGACTATGAGGACGCCGAGGGAGGGCGACGAGGCGCTGGGGACGGCCGTGAAGCGGCTTATCACGTAGCTTATGGTGAACCCGAAGAGGGCACCTATGACGCCGCCCACGACGCCTGTGATGAGTGCCTCCGTCATGAAGAGGCCCAGTATGTCCGTGCTCTTGGCTCCTATGGCCTTCAACGTCCCTATCTCCTTGGTTCGCTCCATGACGCTCACGGTCATGGTGTTGATTATGCCGACGCCTGCGACGATGAGGCTCAGGCCGGCGATGCCGCCGAGCACGGCGTTCAACGTGTTCATGACGCTGTCCAGGTTCTCCATGATCATGTCCATGGTGAAGACCCCCACGTAGCCCAGCTTGTCCTTGATGCGGTCCGCGACTTCAGCTACTTGCCCCATCTCCGAGGTGCAGAGTTTTATGAGGTGTATGGCGCCGCCGGTCTCGTACATCTGCTCGAACGCGCTGAGGGGGATGTACATGCTGGCGCTTGACTGGCTGCCGAAGCCCGACGAGGACTCCGACAAAATACCGACTATCCTGAACGTGATCTCGTGCTCCTCGCCGCCCCGCCGGTAGACGAGCCTGACCCTGTCCCCGATCTCGTACAGCGGCTCGTCGACCCCCCAGGGCTTCACAAGTGTCTCGGTGACCACGGCGGCGGCCTTGTCGTTTCTCGTCAGGTACCTGCCCTCCAAGAGCTCCCAGGCGCCCGAGATGCGGAAGTAGGCGTCGGATACGCCGGTGACGCTGGTGTAGTAGTACCTTCCTCTGGCCTTGTAGGCGCAGGTTCCCCCGAAGTTCATGGGCGTGGCCGCCTCGACGCCCGGGATGGCCTCTATGATCCTAAGGTCCCGCCACCCGAGCTCTACGGGGTTGCTTCTGCCGCTGTTGTCAGGGAACACGTTGATGACGGTGGGGCCGAACCCCATGATCTGGTCGGTGATGTCCGCCTTCATGCCTGCGGTTATGCTTATGAGGCCGCCTACGGCCGCGCAGCCTATGAGTATGCCCACCAGGTTCAGGGCGAACCTGAGCTTCTTATCGCCCACGGTCCCCAGGCTTATGCCGACGACGTCCCGGAGGTTCACGGGCACGTCCCCTGTCTACTCATCTCTCAGCGCCTCCACCGGGTTCAGCTTGGACGCCCGCCAGGCAGGGTATATGCCAGAGACGATGCACGTCGCCACCGCGAAGCCCGTGACCATGAGGCCGAGGCTCATGGAGGGCTCGGGGGTCAGGCTGATCACCCGTCCGATGACTATGCTTAACACGAACCCGAGTCCTGCCCCCAGACCCCCGCCGGTTATGCCGGTGACGATGCTCTCCGAGACGAAGAGGAGGAGCACGTCCCTGTTGGTGGCGCCCACCGCCTTCAGGGTTCCTATCTCCTTTGTGCGCTCCATGACGCTCACGGTCATGGTGTTGGCTATGGTGACGCCGGCGACGAGGAGGCTTATACCGGCTATGCCGCCGAGGACGGCGTTGATGGTCCCGGTTATCATGTTGACCTCCTCCATGATCATGTCCATGGAGTAGTAGCCCAGGTTCTCGAAGTCCTCGTCCAGAACCCTTTTGATCTCTTCGATGTCTTCCGTGGTCTCCGCTTTCAGGTCAACCGCCAAATAGCGTCCCTGCGTGTTGAAGACCTGCTCATAGAATGTTAGCGGCATTATTAGCACGTCGTCTATGCCCGTGTTGGCTAAACTAGCGGTCTTCTTCAGTATCCCCACCACTCTTATGGTGAACTCCACCTCCTCGCCGTCCACGGTGGCTGTTAGCCTTATCCTGTCACCGACCTGGAACCTCTGCTCGTCGTCTACGAACCAGACGTTGTAGCCCAGCATGGCGGCGGCGCCGTCGCTGCGCTCAAGAAGCCTCCCATCCTCGACCTCGTTCTCGCCGCCGTGGACGATGTAATAGTTCTCGTCAACGCCAGCCGTCTCCACCCGCTCGACTCCTCCACGATGCTCATAGGAGGCCACGCGTCCTGCATGCACGGGGGCGGCTGCCTCGACGCCCGGGATGTTTCGCAGCCTGTTCAGGTCTCGCCAGTCGAGGCTTGAAAACGCCGTATCTCCGCCGCTCTCAGGGTATACCTGTATGGTGTTGGTACCGAAGATGGATACATCGTCCACTATGCTGGTCTTCATGCCCTGGGTCATGCTGATGAGGCCGGTGACGGCTGCGCAGCCGATGAGTATGCCCACCAGGTTCAAGGCGAACCGGAACCTCCTCTCCCGAAGCCCCTCAACGGACATGAAGGCGAAGTCGAGTAGGTTCAAGCCCTGATCCTCTCTGCTATCTTCTCGCTGGCTGCGGCGGCTCGTTCACGGCCGAGGCCCCGGTTTCGAACCTGGGCTGATGTCTCAACGCCTTGTATAGGGCCTTAAGGGCCTTGGTGAGGGCCGTTGGATCCTCGATGTCTGTTTGTTTCATTTCGCTGCGTATGGTGCCGTGGCCATGTTTTAAACGGTTTTTCAGTTTCTCTTCAGAATCTGTACAGAATCTCTCTGATCCGATGTTCGTATACTTTAAAAAACATTCAGGGGTGAATAGGTGTTAGGCTGGGTCTCTTCATGTCCTCCAGGAACCGCGTGCTGAAGCATATGCTGCAGTGGCTCATAGCGGGGAGCAGGGGCGGACCCAACAGGGCGAGGCTCATCATCGCCATACGCGATGAGCCTATGAACGCCAACCAGCTCTGCGAGGCATTGGAGGTGGACTACCGTACGGTGCGCCACCACTTGGACATCCTTGAGAAGAACGGGCTGGTGACGAGCATGGGCCCCCGCTACGGCAAGGTGTACTTCCTGTCCCATGAGCTGGAGGCCGGGTACAGGGATTTTGAAGAGATTTGGAACAGAATTGGAAATAACGATAATAACGGCGGAGGGGTTTAGGGGTGCGGATGAACAGGAAGCAGCAGGTGGCTCTGGCCATCATGGCGT
>CAZEMD010000273.1:0-3182 GCA_964513225.1 uncultured Candidatus Bathyarchaeia archaeon
CCTTCAACCTCTCCGTGGTCCTCACCAACCAGGTGCAGGCCAAGCCCGACACCGCGTACGGCGACCCCAACAAGCCCACGGGCGGCCACGTCATGGCCCACGCCTGCACGCACCGCGTCTACCTCCGCAAGGGCCGACAGAACACCAGGCTGGCCCTGGTGATAGACAGCCCCTACCTGCCGGAGGAGAAGGTCAGGATCGCCATCACCGAGGCAGGGATCACCGACGAGGACGGCACATACCCTGAGTATGACGACGACGAGCCCGTCGAGGAAGAAGACTAGCTCACCGGATATACTCGAAGGGGTTCCTGAACCCCTTAGCCGCAAGGGTCTTGACTAAACGGTCTTTCAGCGGGCCCACGCCGACGCCGTGCTTCGCGCTCACAGGGAAAACATGGCCCGCGGCCTCGGAGGGGGTTCCACCCGTTATCCTGTCTATGAACGCCTCCAGATTCGCAGCCACGTCTCCCTCGCTCCCCTTATCGATCTTGTTGGCCGCCACCAGCGGGAACTCTCCCAGAGTTTCGTGCAGGTAGCCCACCATCTCGACGTCGAGGCTGATGAAGCCCTTCTTTGCGAGCCGCGCCTCAGTCTCCAGGAACGTAGTAATGTTGATCACGTGCACGGTGAGCGCTATGTTGGCCGCCTCGCGCTCGATGAAGTCTAGTATCCTGTCCTTGGTCTCGCTCTCCCAACGCCTGCTGGCGTCCACCTTACGCCCGTACCCAGGCATGTCAACCAGAAAAAGGCCCTGAGCGATCTGGTACTTGTTGATGCTCGTCGTGGTGCCCGGGCGTTTCCCGGTGGTTACCTTTAGCCCGGTCAAAGCCCTGATGGTGGTGCTCTTACCCGAGTTCGGCCTCCCCGTGAACACGACGTAGCTGTCAGGCATACCAAATATAGATAGACGTCTGCACTGAAAAAGTGTGGTGCCTAGATCATGACGTCGAAGTCCAGGCGCTGGGCGAGCTCCTTGTACCTGTTCCTTATGGTGACCTCGGTCACCTGGGCCTCCTTCGCTATCTCGCCCTGGGTGCGCCTCTCGTCGGTGATCTGGCTGCTGATGTAGATGCACGCCGCGGCGATGCCGGACGGGCCGCGTCCGCTGGTGAGCTTCATCTCGGACGCCTCGTTGAGTATCTTCATGGCCAGCCTCTCCGTCTCCCCCGTGAGCGCCAGCTTGTTCACTATCTTGCTGATGTAGCCCTGAGGGTTCACCTGGGGCACAGACGGCTTTAGCTCCCTCAGCAGGAACCTGTAGTTTCGCGCGGCCTCCTTCTTGGTGATGTTGGCGGCCGTCGCCACGTCCTCAAGCGTCCTGATGACTCCGCACTGCCTGCAGGCCATGTAGATGGAGGCCACCGCGACGCTCTGGATGGTCCTGCCGCGTATGAGCTGCTTCTGGATGGCCCTCCGGTAGATCATGCTGCTTGTCTCGATGACGTTCCTGGGCAGGTTGAGCTTGTAGCTTATCTTGCTCATCTCGCTCAGCGCGTGGGCCAGGTTGCGCTGCGTCGAGTCAGAGACCTTGCTCCGCCTGTGCCACTTCCTGAGCCTGTAGAGCCTGGCCCGCTCCTCCGGGCTCAACTTCCTGCCCGAGGCGTCACGGTCCTGCCACCCTATGGTGGTGCTCAGGCCCTTGTCGTGGATGGTCCACGTCACCGGGGCGCCCACCCTCGGCAGCTTGTCCCGCTGCTCCTGGTCGAAGGCGCGCCACTCGGGGCCATGATCTATCAACGTCGAGGAGACCACGAAGCCGCACTCCTGGCAGACAAGTTCACCGGTTTCGTAGTCTCGTAGGAGGTTGGTTGCACCGCACTCGGTGCAGGAGATCGTGTTACGAAGCTTGGTCGTCAAAGTACCCCTCACGAGAATTATGATTAGAGAAAAAGCCTCGCTTATAACTGTTTTTAAAATACGAGTTATTAAACCGCCTGTTTTTCTCAAATATTGAGAAAAATTGATTTGTTATAATATTATGATAAAAAATTGGCGCTACTGGAAATATCACGTATTTACATCAATCACGCATCTATATACTATATGGCGTATATTCATCGACCAACATACGCACCTACATGCACCGGTAAACGTAAAAGGCGGTACTACCTATCACCGTGATATCAGGTGATAATGAATTTGGAGAAGCGTGTATACGACTTCACTGAAGGCAACAAGGAAATGAAGGCCCTTCTCGGAGGGAAGGGCGCGAACCTCGCCGAGATGACCATCCTGGGTCTCAGCATCCCGCCTGGGTTCACCATCACAACCGACACGTGTGCCGAGTTCTTCGAGGCGGGAGGCGAGTTCCCAGAGGGGCTATGGGAGGATATACTTGAACACGTCAAGACTCTTGAGAAGAAGACGGGTAAGAGGTTCGGCGACAAGAAGTCACCTCTGCTGGTATCTGTCCGCAGCGGAGCACCCATCAGCATGCCGGGCATGATGGACACCGTCCTAAACCTGGGCTTGAACGACGGCGTCGCTGAGGCCATGATCGGGCTCATGGGCGACGCGCGTTTCGTCTGGGACGCGTACAGACGATTCGTCACAATGTTCAGCGACGTCGTCATGGGCCTAGAGCGCCACGACTTCGAGGCGGTGTTAGACAAGGTCAAGAAGAAGGAAGGCGTCACAGGGGACACGGAGGTCAGCGACGCCGGCCTCAAGGAGACGGTCGAGGGCCAGAAGAAGCTCTACAAGAAGCAGCTGAAAGAGGACTTCCCCCAGGACCCCATGGAGCAGCTGAGACGCTCCATAGCCGCCGTCTTCAACAGCTGGAACATCCCCCGCGCGGTCACATACAGACGGGTGGAAGGCATCCCCGACGAGATGGGCACCGCGTGCAACGTACAGACCATGGTTTTCGGAAACATGGGCTGGGACAGCGGAAGCGGCGTCATGTTCACCAGGAACCCCAGCGACGGCTCGAAGGGCCTGTTCGGCGAGCTCCTCTTCAACGCCCAAGGCGAGGACGTGGTAGCCGGGATCAGGACCCCCATTCCTATCGTCGAGCTGAAGGAGCAGCAACCCAAGCTCTACAAGGAGCTTGAAGACATCGCCGATACGGTGGAGGAGCACTATAAGGACATGCAGGACATGGAGTTCACCGTGGAGAAGGGAAAACTCTGGATACTGCAGACGAGGACGGGAAAACCGACCGCGCGGTCAGCCATCAAG
>CAZEMD010000274.1:0-3179 GCA_964513225.1 uncultured Candidatus Bathyarchaeia archaeon
ACCACATGGTGAAGGTGGCGAGGGAGCTCAACGACAACGCCGCCTACAACATGCTACAGTGGTTCGTGGAGGAGCAGGTAGAGGAAGAGGCGAACACCAGCGAGGCGGTGCAGCAGATAGAGATCGCTGGAGGAAACAGCCATGCCCTCCTGATGCTGGACAGGGAAATGGCGACCAGGGTCTTCGCGGTCCCCGCGTCGGCGCCATACTACCCCAAGCCAGGCCAGGCGACGGGCCCCTAACCCTTTTTTTAATAAGTAAGCGCCTTTACACCTGAACATACTTGTCAGGGCTCTACGACGTAGAGAAGCTGATGCAGAGCATAGCCGTAGATAGGTACCACGGAGCCGAGTGGTTGAGCAACGCCGCGCTGGGAACCATGATAGCCGTCGCGCTTAACGCCAGCGCGGACACCGCCGATGAGCTCCAGGAGGCACTGAGGCGCTACGCGAGGAGGATAGCCGAGTCTAGGCCCAGCATGACGCCGATAACGAACAAGCTTGGCATGTTCTATAGCAGGCTGCCTGAAGGCGTGCCCCTCAACGAGTTCAGGGCCGAGGCTACTAAGCAGGCTTCATTTATTATCAAGGAGTCGAGGAAGGACAAGGGTAGGCTGGTGGAGAACGCTAGGAATGTGCTGGGGAAGCCTAGTACCGTGTTTACCATAAGCGACAGCAGCACAGTGGCTGACGTGGTTCTTGGGGTGGGCGCGAAGAAAGTCGTGGTAACTGAGTCTAGGCCACAGATGGAGGGCAGGAACCTGGCGGAGAGGCTGGCCGGGGTGGGGGTCAAAGTTCTGCTCGTCGTAGACGCGGCCGCAGCCGTCTTCATGGAGCTGGCCGACGTAGTCGTCGTCGGCGCCGACAGCGTCCTATACGACGGTAGCTTCGTCAATAAGGTTGGCACCCGGACTGCGGCGCTAGCGGCGCGGGACCAAGATGTGCCTTTCTACGTTGTATGTTCCACCTACAAGTTCAACGTCATGAACTATCTGGGCCGCAGAGTCGAGCTTGAGGAGAAGGACCCTGCCGAGGTAGCGGAGATCGAAGACGTCGAAGTGAAGAACCCGTACTTCGAGGTTGTGCCTGCAAGGCTCGTGACGGGGATAATCACGGAGATGGGGGTAATGGAGCCGCTGGACATCCGCGGCAGGATGGAGGAGATGCGGAAACAGGTAGAGCCCCTCTACAGGACAACCTAGGGCCGTTGAATCAGACCGACCAAGTTGCTTCGACCTAGAAGCCAGTGAATGACTCTAGATGTGCACTACATACGTGCAGACGTCGTCCCCGAAGCCTATCGCATTCTCGAGGTCTGCGTGAACCTTCCTCTTCAGGAGTGTCCCGAAGATGGTCTCGACCCAGCCTAGGGAGCAGTAGCAGAATACCTTCGTGTGCTTCACTACCCCGTTCTTCACGAGGGGGCAGCCACACTCCTCGCAGGTGCACGTTACCCTGTCGCCTTCAAGCCGCCACTCGCCGCACCACGCGATCTCCTTGTTCATCCTCTCGATGACCTTTTCCGGGTCTTGCTCCTGCTCAGAGATGCTTCCCGCGATATCGACGGCGGGGCCCCACGTCTCCTCCTCGGCGCAGGCCCTGCCGCATCTCTTCATTATATCTATCTTGGACTCTTCGTCCACCGAATCCAGGCCTTCCATGACTGCGTCTAGGATATCTCCCGCGAGTCTCAGCAGGGATTCGCTTCTCTCTTTCTCGGTCCCCATTGGTTGACCCAGCCCCGACATGGTTCAATTACCCATCGGCATACAAAAGCATGTGAGGTAGATACTCACTGGCCCGTGTTGACGAAGCTGAAGGAGGCGTCAGCCCACTTTCTCTCCAAGCCTCGCAGTATGGGCACGGATGCCAGCAGAAGGATGACGGACACCGCTACCACGGCGTAGGTCGCTGCCGGCCTGATCGGCATGATGAGCGCGGCTATCTCCGCCACGATCAAGGGCGGGACCACAGCCACACAGAACTTGAGTATGATCCCGGCGTCGAAGAACATGGTGTTGGTCCAGAGCCCCGTGAGGTAGCTGGTGACGCCGACCACGTACACGCTTGTAGCCGCCGCGAGGAGCAGCCCCAGTGGGACCAGGCCCATCTGGTGCTTCACCGCGCCAAGCCCAACCACGTAGAGCGCCGTGACGCCGGCCGTGAGCGCGAAGTAGACGGCGAGCTTGCCCTTGACCACCTGGTCCACGGAGACGGGCTGGACGTTGAGGTACTCGTTGTGCTCCAGGTTGGTGATGAAGCTGTACGTCATGACCCCCATGAAGCCCACGAAGCCGCTGTAGAAAACCACGTTGAACCCGAGGTCCACTCCTACGCCCCTCTCGAACACCCAGCTCATGAGGTAGACCGCGAGGAGGTGGCCGCTGAAGCTGAAGACCACGGGGCCGAGGGCTCCGCTGCGCCGGACCTCTATCCACTCCTTGGCCGCAAGGGTGCTCAGCCCGCCCATAAAGCCTAGGAGCCGATCGACGCCGAGAAGGCTGTCACTGTAGCGGGATTGTCTGATCTCGTATTTTTCCTTCATCAGAGTCACGCCCATTGATGCGAGTATGATCGAAGCAGCCACCGAGACCCCTATGCCCTGTGGGTTCTTGGAGGCCCAGTAGCCGAGGGAGGGCATCAGACACTCGGGTCCAATTATGCCCATGGGGTGGATCATGGCGACGACGCCCGTCAGCACCATGTACAGGGAGAGGCCGGCCATCCTGGACCTCACCGAGACCGCCGACAGGGTGAAGCTCAGGCCCATCCCCACCATGAACGCGAGGAAGGTCGTCAGGCCCAGCATGGCTACACCCGTGAAGCTTGCCCCCGCCATGGGCGCGGCGACGGCTATCCCCAGAGTCAACGGGATGTAGCTGTAGAGGAGGTAGAATACGGCGTCCTTGGCGTAGAACACCGCCATCATCCGTCTGAAGCTCACGGGGTAGGTCTGGGGCATCTGCATCACCATGCTCACCTGGCCTAGGCGCCTGGTCATGACGTGCTCCCCTATGCTCCCGAAGTTGCCCACGAAGAGGCCGTAGGCGACGCTCGCCGCGTGGAGCATGAGCAGTATGGTCGCCGTGGGCATCCGGCTCAGTAGCAGGGGCGTTACCACGGCTAGGAACGCCGTGAACACGAATATCATGGCGGGGAAGAGCCCGGAGCCCAGGGGCC
>CAZEMD010000275.1:0-3178 GCA_964513225.1 uncultured Candidatus Bathyarchaeia archaeon
GTGTAGTAGCCCGTGGTGAAGGGGTGCTCCGTGGTGTCGATCCTGCCCCCGGATTCATCTGACTTTATGTCGTACTGGATGAAGTCGGCTATGCTTTCTCCGATCTTGATCTGTGTCTCCTCGGATACGGGGCGCTTCAGGAACTCTGTGTCTGGTTTCCCCTGGGCCCTCACCTTATCCATGACCTTCATGAGCCCCTTCTTCATCTCGTCGAAGATGCGTGTGATGTTGTCCGCCGTCATCTTGGGCTCGTAGCTGTCGATCAACGCGTCGTAGGGGGTCTTGGCTCCCTTGACCTCCATGAGCAGCTCAGCCTCCCTTTCCTTCAGGGCCTTCATCTTCTCCAGCTCGGGCTTGAACATGCCCCAGTCCCTGGCCGCCTTGGCCTTCTTCCAGACGTTGACGCCCACGGTGGACTGCTTCGCTATATCGACGACCAGATCCTCGGGTATCACGGTAGCCTCGTCGTAGGCCTTCCGCGACAGGTAGACGTTGCGCTTCTCCAGCTGGCTAAGGGACTCGTAGTCATTGTGCTTCTCTATGGCGTCCAGCGTCTTCCCGTTCTCGGGGTCCACGAGCATCTGGTGCCCCATCTTCTGGAGCATGGCGAGCTGCTGGCTCTTCAACTCCACGGCGCGGGGCGGCATCTTGGTCTCCATGTCCCAGTAGAGTATGGCGACCGCGGAGCCCAGCACCGCCATCTCCTTCGACTTCTCCAGCAGCTTCTCGTACTGCTTCCTCAAGTCCTCAGGCATAACTATCAACAGGTACCTTGTCTACGGTGAACGGCATATATGTTTCTAAAAATTTTATAAACATCTATGATTGGGGAAAGTAAAAACTGGTGTAACGTATAACTTAAGGCAACATAGGGAAGCGCCTAGAACATGGGTGGCGTGAACACATCGTAGACGACGAGTTCCTCTTCCACGTTGAAGGTTCTGTGCCTCAGCCCCCGGGGCACCACAACGAAGACCCCGGGCCTCAGCGGGAACACGCCCCGGTCCTCTATCCACATCCTCGCCTTCCCTCTCAACACGTAGATGACGTCCGTCTCATCCTCGTGGACATGCTCCTCGATCTCCGATCCCTTGGGGCACCTTACCACGAAGCAGGTAAGGTCTCCACCGTCGTCCTGACGCGAGTAAAGCACACGCATACTGACGCCTCTGAGGAAGGGGTGAGGTGACTCGGTTACGTCGCTGAGGTCTCTCACGATGCTCATGAATGGTTAATGTGTCTAGTGTCGGAAGAGGTTTATTCCAGCATCTTCTCCACGCCGCCTCTGATGAGCCTCCGCCGGCGGCGGTGCTGCGCCAGGAACCTGTTCACCGTCTCGGCGAGCCGCGCCTTGCACTCACGGCACTCCATGCCTCCCCCGAGGCAGTCCACGTAGAGCTCGTGGGCCTCGTCGTCGTCCTCGGTGAGCAGCATGCGCCTGTACTGGTACATGGGGCATCGGGCAGGATGATCTCCCGTTTCGGCCTCCGCTATCTTCCGCTCCACCAGCTCGGGCACGTCCGTGGTGTAGATGGCGGTCAGGGGCTGTGACGACGACATCTTTGCGTCTCCGATCAACCCGGGAAGCATCCTGCCGTGCACCTGAGCCGGCTTCGGGTATCCCAGCTTCCGGGCGACGTCCCTGGTTATCCTCCAGTACGGGTCTTGGTCTACACCCGCGGGCACCAGGCAGGGCACAGGCTCTCCAGCTCTCTCAGACTCGAGGAAGCAGGGAGCCGCCTGCATCGCGGGGAAGAACATCTTTCCCAGGCTGGAGTCGTCGCCGAACCCGAAGGCAGCCCTCATAGTGGAGCAGGTGATGCCTCGGGCTATCTTCAGCGCCAGCGGGTATAGCTCCGACGCGTGCCTCGTGTTGACTATGAACTCGGTTTTCTCAGGGTCGAACCCCAGCGCCATGACGTCCAACGCGTTCTCCAGCACCCAGTGCGCAGCGAACTCCTCGTCGACGTCGTCTCTTATTAGCAGCCTCTCGTCATCGGTGAACTGGAAGAACAGTTTCGAGCCGAAGGTTTCCTGCAGGTGCCTCGTGAACGTCCACGGGACGAGGTGCCCCAGGTGAGCCGGCCCGGCGGGCCCCCTCCCCGTGTACAACACGAACCTTCCGCCGAACTCATGGTGATCCAGTATTGCGTCTAGGTCCCTGTGGCTGTAGAACACGCCCCTCCGGAGCATGTAGTGGAGCCTACCCGTGTGCCCCCTGATCCGTTCAAGCAGCTCTGGGGTTATGGGCTCTGTGCCGAAACGCTCCATGAGCCTGTCGTAGTCGATCTCCCCCTTTACCTCCCAGGGGGTTACGACTGGCGTTCCTTTATTGGCCACAATAGAGTGTCGTCACCTCACTCCACCGGCTTGATGAGGAAGTCATCCAGGACTTCCTTGGCCTTCTCCCGCTTCTCCTGGAAGTCCACGAGGAACGCCTTCACACGCTCCGCCAGCTGCTTCTTGCACTCCCCGCAGAGGAGGGAGCCGGACTTGCAGGCCGCCTCTCGCTCTCTCAACGCCTCGTCGTCCTCCTCGAAGAGGAAGTAGTAGTAGGCGTAGACGTTGCACACCTCTGGGCGGCCGCCGAGCCTCCGCTGCTCCTCGACGGTGTCTCTGCCGCCTGTGAACGCGCTCATCACCTTCTCGGCCGCCACCTTCGGCGGGTCCGTGGTGAATATGGCGGTCTCGGGCTGGCTTGCGCTCATCTTGCCCCCCTCGGCGAGCCCCGGCAGAAACTTGGCGTGTATCTGAGCCGGCTTGTAGTAGCCCAGCTTCTCCGCTATGTCCCGGGTGATCCTCCAGTAGGGGTCCTGGTCGATGGCCGCCGGTATAAGACACGGGACGTTCCTGCCCTCCCTGTCCGACTGCAGGAAGCACACCATGGCTTGGAGGGCGGGATGCCAGATGGCGCCGATGTTGTCGCTGTTCGTCAAGCCGAACACCGCCTTCACGGTGCTGAAGGTGATCCTCTTGGCGACCTTGAGGCCCAGCTTGTAGATGTGCTGTATGTGGTCCGAGTCGCTTATGATGTGCGTCTTCTCCGGGTCCAGGCCGCACGCTATCACGTCCAGCGAGTTATCATAGGTCAGCCTTATCGCCTCCTCCAGTGTGAGGTCCTCCCTGTGGAGGAACTTCTCGTCGTCCGTCATCTGGAAGTAGAGGTCGGCGTCGAAGG
>CAZEMD010000276.1:0-3156 GCA_964513225.1 uncultured Candidatus Bathyarchaeia archaeon
AGGTATGAAAGAAATAGAATTTAAGAGATATGGTCGGGCTAGGCGCTGTAGGATATGACGCCCTTCTTCATGAGGTCCCTTATCTTTTCGTCGTCGAACCCCATGAGTTCCTTCAGCAGCTCCTCGTTGTTCTGCCCCAGCACGGGCGCCGGGGTCCTCACTACGGGCTGGGTCTCGCTGAACTTGAGCGGGAAATTCACCAGCTTTATCCTTCCCGCCAATGGGTGCTCCAACTCCACGAACATGTCCCGGGCCAGGACGTGCGGGTCCTTCACCGTCTCGTCCACGTGGTAGACGGGGGCGCAGGGGAGGCCGATGCCCGTGAATGTCTCCACGGCCTCGTCGCGGGTCATCCCCGCTACCTTCTCCTCCATCATCTCCTGGCTGATGTCGTCGAGCTCAACGCCCATGTGCTGGACTATCCTGTCCAGTGCCCTGGGCCCGAACGCCGCGATCCTGACATAGCCGCCGTCCTTGGTCTTGAATATACCCCCCGCTCCCCTGCCTCTGGGATACTTCTCCCTGAGCTCACGGGGTTTCATCCCGGATAACAGGTACCCCGTGATGGCGGTGTTGTATGCGACCATGCAGTCAAGCTGGGCGACGTCGATCATCTGGCCCTTCCCAGTCTTGTCCCTGTACCTTAGCGCCGCGAGTATCGCCATGGTCGCCATGGTGCCGGGGCCTAGGTCCCCGTAGGCCTGGGCCATCTCGACGGGCGGCCCCTCCGGATCCGCGTTCTCGCCGGTGAGCATCGTGTGCCCACTCATGGCCTCCGCGATCATAGCGTAGCTCCTCCACTCCCTGTAAGGGCCGGTCTGGCCGAATCCGCTGAGCGCCGCGTAGATTATCCCCGGGTTCAACTCCTTGAGAACCTCGTAGCCGAGGCCTAGGCTCTCCATGGTGCCCGGGCTGAAGTTCTGGACGACCACATCGCTCTTCTTCACCAGCTCCTTGAATATCTCCAGACCCTCGGTGTCTTTCAGGTTGAGGGTGAGGTCCTTCTTGTTGAGATTCAGGTGATGGAAAGTGTAGCTGGCGCCGCCGAAGAGAGCCCCCTCTGCGAGCCTGTCTATCGCCCCCCAGGGGGGCTCGATCCTTATCACTTCGGCGCCCAAGTCGGCCATCATCATGGTACACCATGGCCCGAACCACACGTGGGAGAGGTCGAGCACCCTTATGTCTTCAAGAGGCATATTCATTCTGTTTCGACTCCGATCACTATACGACCGCTGGTCATAGTATATTATGTTTACCAAAAAACTGAAAAACTAAAAACCTGAAAGGCAACAAGGTTCATGGCAGGCATGTCTAAGGTCTCGGACGTCGGGGAGAGGAGGCTCATAGAGCGGATGATGTTCCACCTGACGCGGATGCCGGGGATGCCCATACCGTTCTGGGACGACGCCAGCGCCCTCAGCCTCGGCGACGGCCGGGCGATGGTGATTAACACGGACATGCTGGTCTGGGAGACCGATATACCGAGGGGGATGACGCCCTTCCAGGCGGCTCGTAAGTCCGTGGTAATGGGCGTCAGCGATCTCGCCGCCAAAGGCGTTCAGCCCATGGCCTTCATGCCCAGCATAGGGCTTCCACGTAGCTATCCCGTCGCCAGCGTCGAGGACATGGCGAGGGGGTTTGAGGCCGGCGCACGCGAGTACGGGGCCTACGTGGTGGGCGGCGACACCAACGAGGCGTGCGACGTCGTGATCTCGGGGGCCGCGCTGGGCATAGCCCAGGAGTCCAGAATAATGAAGAGGGACGGTGGAGCCCGTCCCGGCGACCTGCTCGCAACCACGGGGGCCTTCGGCGTCACCTCGGCGGGCTTCAAGCACCTACTTGAGGGGCTTGAGACACCCGACGGCACGGAGAAAACCATACTTGACAGCATCTACATGCCCCGGGCCAGGGTCAGGGAGGGAGTGGCCCTAGCGGAGACGGGGGCCGTGACGGGGTGCATGGACTCCAGCGACGGATTAGCGGTTAGCCTCCACGACCTAGCCAGGAGCACGGGCGCAGGTTACAGGGTCACGGACCTCCCCGTAGACCCCACAGCGGCGAGGTTCGCTAGGCTACACGGCCTCGACGCAGCCGATCTGGTTCTCTACGGAGGGGAGGAGTATGAACTCGTCTTCACGTTTAAGCCAGAAGACGAGGGTAAGGTCAGGAAAGCGTTGGACGCCGTCGGCTGCAGTCTCCATGTGATCGGCGAAGTCACTGAGGAGCAGGACATTTTATTGGTTGTAAACGGGGCGGTGAAGCAAATAAGGCGCGGCGGCTGGGAACACTTCACGGCTAGCGGTCAAAACTTTATCTAACCAATAGATACCAGTAACCTCATGGAGACCGACGGCCTCGTATCGAAGCCCCTCGCCCTAGTCGTCATCGGCCTCATCCTGGGTGCCAGCCTGGGGCTGGGGTCAGGCTACGCCGTTTTCTACCCCGAGATGGTGGAGCAAAGCAACAGAGACCTTGAGGACCGAATAACGGACCTCGAGGACAGCATAGACGAAGTGACGGTCCAGGTCGAGGACATGAACGAGAGCTTGGGATCGGTCCAGGACGGCCTCCAGTCCATAGTCACGCTGAGCCAAGCCATCAACAGCCTCAACACCCGGCTCGGGCAGGCTGAGCAGGACGTGGTTGAGGTTAACGGCACCATCGACAGCACGAGGATCAGCCTGGAGGAGAGCATAGACGATCTGGGGGACGGCGTCGATGAGTTGAACCAGAGGTACGACGATCTCCATGGAGGATTGGTAGATGCCATCGATGAGCTGGCCGAAGTTTCGTCCACCCTGGACTTGCTGAACGATATGCTGCTGGAACTCGATGAGAAGCTGGAGAAGGAGGAGGCGCTGGAGATGTTGAAGAGCCACCTAGCGAACCCGGACGCCGCCGTCGTCACCGACATGACGGACGAGCTGTTCGAGGCGCTTCTCGGCGACACCGAGTTCAACGACTGGGTCGCCTCGTTCGGCGAGGTCCCCGCGAAGAGCCTGCTGAAGCAGGAGATCGTGAGGATGACGGGGGGCTTGGTCTGGTACAAGGTGTCCGCGCAGAGCCTGGGCTCCGTAGAGTACCTCGTCAAGGTAGAGACCTTCTTCGAGTTCGAGTTCAGCCCGGCGTCTGTGTCCATCCCCCGGATGAGGATGC
>CAZEMD010000277.1:0-3106 GCA_964513225.1 uncultured Candidatus Bathyarchaeia archaeon
TGAAGTACTCAGCCGTGGTGGCCAGGTTCTCCATGACGCCGCCCATCTTGTTGTTTATCCAGCCGTGCCACTCGGCGAGGTAGATTATGAAGTGGAACCCCGCGTCCACGTAGTCGCTCATCTTCTTTCCCACGATGAGGCCGGTCCCGGCGTGCATTATGCCGCTGGGCTCGAAGCCCACGTAGCCCCGCGGGTGGTCGTTTGTCTCTAACAGGTTACGGAGCTCGTCGAGGGTGATGATCTCCTGCAGGTTACGTGATACGAGTTCTAGGCGGGTCTCTGTGTCCAAGTCGATTCGCCAACAATTGGATACGTGCCGGGTTTTTATTAAGGGTATAGGGTAGCCTCAGCTGTCCCTCCCCGCCTTCCCTGCTAGCATCCGAAGCTGTCTGAGCACGTACTCCCTTATCTCTTTAGGCGTCCTGAGGGGCGCGACTATCTTACCGTCTTTTAGCAGGGGCTTCAACATGGGCTCCGTGTCTCCATCACACTCGCCGCAGCGTGGCTTGGCGGCGTCGGCAGGCGTGACTATGTCGCTGAGGCACTCCTTGCATCTCCATACCTGTTTCTTTCCGCCGAGCTTGCCTCGCTTTGCGTGGGGCACCCCGTCCACCTCCACGATGTCCATGGCGAAGTCGAGGGTGGGCGCCCCGCTGACCCAGGTACCCACGCCGAAGGCGTCCGCCCCGGCCGCGGCCAGCTCCTTCACCGTGTCCTCGTTGAGGCCCCCCGAAACGAATATCTTGACGCCCTCGTGGCCCCGTAGGTTCAGCTCCCACCGGACCTCCTTCACTATCTTGGGGAAGCTTCCCCGCCTAGAGCTTGGGGTGTCGAGGCGCACCCCGTATAGCCGTTCCCCGAGGGTCTCTGCGGCCATTATCGCCTCGGTCTTCTCGTCGTAGTAGGTGTCCACCAGTATGATCCGTGGGCTCTCGGGCTCGACCACCTCGTCGTACGCCTTCCACGCCTCCACCTGGTCGCCGAAGACTATCATGAGGGCGTGGGGCATGGTGCCGGTGGGCTGCAGGCCGCAGACCTCGGCTCCGATGACGCTCGACACGCCGTCGAGGCCGCCGATGTACCCGGCCCGGTCCATGGCGGGGGCCAGAGATGGGTGGATGCGCCTGATCCCGAACGCTATCACGGGCTTGTCCCCCGCGGCGACCCTGACGTACGCGGCTCTGCTTGCGACAGCCGTCTCCTGACAGATGAAGCCGAGGAGCGGCGTCTCGTACTCGCAGAAATCATGGTACGTCCCTTCTACGGTGAGCACAGGGCTCCTGAAGCCGAGGCCGTCCTCGCTGTGGAACAGGCTGCCCTCCGGCATACAGTGAATGTCAACGGGGAGCCCCTCGAAGAGGCGTGCAACCTCCTCGACGCCGCACAGAACGCCATACGGATGGTTGTCCGGGGGTGAGCCGATGGTCACCTCCATGACGACACGGATATTATCCTTACCCTTGGCCTCAAGTATCTTCTTGGTGCGCTGGAAGTATACGTCTGTGGTGCGTCCCCGCTTTATGTCCTCGCTGGACGCTATGTGGAAACTCATCTCGATGCCTCCAGCATCTCCATGGCTTTACCGGAGTCGGTGAGCATAGCGTTGTACATGCGCTCCATGAAGGCGAGGCTCGTCTCCTGCTCTCCCGGCGTCAACGCGTTCACGCAGTCGGTGGGAACCACGACCCGGTACCCCCTGAAGTAGGCGTCGGCGGCGGTGTGCTGGATGCAGATGTTCGTCAGCACCCCCGTGAGGACTACCGTGTCCACCTTGAGTTCCCTGAGCAATGCGTCCAGCCCCGTCGCGTAGAACGCGCTGTACCTGCGCTTGTAGAGGCGGTGGTCGCCTTCTCCCGGCTCCAGCTCCGGCACCATCTCGGCCTCGGGGCTGCCCGCCACGGCGTGGCTCCCCCATATCTCGAACTCGTGGTCGACTCCCGGCAGATGGGCGTCCGTTATATAAATGACTGGCGAGCCAGACCGTCTGGCCGCGTCCACTAGCCTCTCTATGCCCGGGACGACGCTCTGGGCGTGGGGGCCGCCCAGCCTCCCCGTGACGAACTCCCTTATCATGTCTATTACGAGTAACGCTGTCCTCAACTCTATCACATTGAGCTACGCGTGGCCCCGTATAACTCTTTGAGGTCGAGGGCGGGGTTCCCCTGTTCACTGCAACAAACCCTCAGCCTCATCGAACCGGCGTCGCCGTACTCGGCTGAGCTCTCTCAAACTGCAGTGGTTGTGGGCCCCGCGCCTCCCCCGCCTGTTCCACGTGTGGGTAACCCTCGGATCACAGCGTGGCTCCGCGAGGGCCGTCAACGTGGGTGCGTCGATGTCAGCGGGTGAAAACAACTAGGAAACGAGGATATTAACCGTTACTGTTTAGAGATAAGCCATGGTTGAGCCGCCGCGCCACCGCATATTCTTACATTGAAGTTTTTAGGTGCCTGCAACTCGGCTGAGTTGAGGATTTATGGTGCTGGAGTAATTTAGTTTTAAATTTTTTCGTCCAAGGGTTTATACGTAATTTTTTCTTGTAGAGATAACCTTTTAAATTTCGTCTAAGGGTTTAGACGAAAAAATATCGTCCAATGGTTTAGACGAAAAAATAACGTCTAAGGGTCTATACGAAATTTTCATCCAATCGAAACATGGAGACCAATGCGCCGTAATACTCGGCTAACCCCTTTACGGCGTTTGAAGCCTTCTCCGGGCCACGGAAGACGCTGTACTGGATCATCTCTCCTCCCAGGGACCTTAGTATCTCCTGGAGGTTGTGATAGAATCTTCCGACGGGCTGCTCGTCTCTGAAGTCGTAGCACACTATCCAGTCTGCCTCGCCTTGCTCTTCTTCCAGGCTCTCGATGATTTTCTGGGCGATGCTCTTTCTGCCCATCCCGATAACGGATGTACCCTTATACGAAATTATTTCGACTGCACCCTTATACGAAAAAAATCAGGGACAACGGAAAAAAAGTAACTAGAGATACTCCCTGAACCACCGGAGGATGTGCCTTAGCCGCTCCTCGCGGTGCCCTGGCTTCCCGCCCCTGCTTAGCTCGTGGTTCTCGCCGGGGAACCGGACGAGCTCCGTGGGCACGCCGTT
>CAZEMD010000278.1:0-3094 GCA_964513225.1 uncultured Candidatus Bathyarchaeia archaeon
GGCCACGGTCTCGGGCTTCACGGCCTCGAGGTGGTTGAGCTTGCCTCTCCAGAGCCTGTAGAAGGGGCTCGCCCCCTCGGCCTGGATGGAAGCGATCCGGGGGGCGTTCTCCACGAGGCCCAGCTGCTTAAGCTCCCGCAGGGCCTTGCCGAAGGCGGCCGTGTTACCCAGGTTCCCCGCCGGGACCACGATCCAGTCCGGCGGCTCCCAGTCTCTCTGCTGCAGCAACTCGAAGACGATGCTTTTCTGGCCCTCCACCCTCCACGGGTTCAGGCTGTTGAGGACGTAGAAGCCCAGCTCCGAGCTGCCCTCCTTCACGATCCTCATGGCGTCGTCGAAGTTCCCCTTCACCTGGATCACGTTGGCGCCATACGCCAGCGCCTGAGCCAGCTTGCCGTAGGAGATCTCCCCCTCGGGGATGAACACGACTGCCTTGAGGCACGCCTGAGCCGCGTACGCCGCCATCGAGGCGCTTGTGTTACCGGTCGAGGCGCACGCGACTACTCTCGCTCCGCTTCTCACCGCCTCCGAGACCGCGACTGTCATGCCCCGGTCCTTGAAACTGCCCGTCGGGTTCTCTCCCTCGTGTTTCAGTTGAACGCATTCCACGCCGGTGTACCTTGACACTCCGGCTCGCCTGTAGAGGTTGGTGTTTCCCTCCGGCCGGGTGACTATGCTATCCACCCCTATGCGCGGGTGGATGAGCTCCTTGTATCTCCAGACGCCGCTCCTAAACGGGCCGTCCCTATGGCTTAGCCGGCTCTCGAAGACCTCTAAAGACGCCTCCGGGAACTCGTGGACGACCTCTAGGGTTCCCCCACAGCCGCAGGTAAACCCGTTGAGGGCGTCGATGGATCTGCCGCATCTCACGCAACGGTACTTCAATCTGATATCACCCTGGCGCCTATGTTACTCGGCGTCGTATGGTATACGCGGGTCTTGATGGAGCTGAACGCATCCACCATGGCACCGGCGATCTCTTTAACCTTTTCACCCACGGCGAAAACCGAGGGCCCTCCGCCTGAGATGCTGCACCCGTAGGCCCCCGCGTCGAGCGCCGCCTGCTTCACCTCCCAGAACCTGGGGATCATGGAGGCGCGGTGAGGCTCCACGAGGTTGTCGCAGATGCTCCTCCCGAACAGAACCGGGTCGCCGAGGGCCACCCCGGCAGTCATCCGACTTGCGTACCCTATGTTCCGCACCGCGTCCCTTAAGGACACCTTCTCGGGCAGAAGCTCCCGTGCTCTACGTGTCTTGTTCTCTATGTGGATATCAGGGACCGCCACGACCATCCCGATATGGGGTGCGTCGAGCCTCACCACGTCGTAGTCTTCCCCGACCAGCACGAAGCCTCCGAGGATGGACGCAGCAACGTTATCTGCGTGGGGGGCTCCCGCGACCACCCCCTCCCCATGGGCGGCTAGCCTGATAAGCTCTCTAGAGTTAAGACCCAGACCGAGCAGTTGGTTGACGGCTATAGCAGTGGCTGAAGCCGAGGCGCCGGATGAGCCCATCCCCTTCCCGGGGGGAACGCCCTTCATTATCTCGGCTTTGAAGCCGTGGGAAACATCGTATCTCTCTTTTACCAGCTCTAGCACCGCGCCCGAGCTGTTGATCTCTGGTATAACGGGTATCTTGTCTGCGTCGACTCCCTTTA
Organism: uncultured Candidatus Bathyarchaeia archaeon; assembly: GCA_964513225.1. Lineage (GTDB taxonomy): Archaea > Thermoproteota > Bathyarchaeia > TCS64 > TCS64 > RBG-16-57-9. Next base: position 1,658 of record CAZEMD010000278.1, read on the forward strand.
TAGATAGCCTGACCTCTGGTTCATCGATCTTCTCCAGCCGTACTATGTCGCCTATGCTTTCTAGGGCTACGCCGAGTACGTCAAAACCAGGGCCGAGGTTAGCTATGGAGCCAGGCGAGTAAACACGAACCTGTTTTACAGTCACCTGTCACCTTTATCACCTTGACTTCCTTCCTATAGAGGCGTGACAATATAACGGTTTCGTATAGAAAACCAATAGTGTGGAGCATGAGTCTACACACTGGGCACTCTGGACGGTTCATCGGAGTCTAACCCGAGGAATCATGTGATGGGGCTAACGAGGGGTAGGGACGTAACATTGGATTACGTGGGGAAAATTTGTTGCGGTCAACGTTTAAATAGTATCAAAATGTCTCTCATGGGAGTGGTAGATTTTGAAAGAGGAAGTAAGGCAGGCGCTTGAGGAGGTCCGGCCACACCTCCAGGTAGACGGAGGAGACGTGGAGCTTGTGGACGTCACGGAAGACGGAACAGTGAAAGTGAAGCTAACCGGCGCCTGCGCAGGCTGCCCCATGAGCCAGATGACCCTGAAGTGGGGCGTGGAGAACTACCTCAAGAAGAAGATCCCCGCAGTCAAGTCCGTTGAATCGGTATAGGAGGCATCCAGCTGACGCTGCCCGTTGAACTAGATCAGGCCCAGAATTATGGCGACATATTCGCCCTCGTCAAGAGGGCGGTGAATAGAAGCCTAGGGCTTCACCGCGTAGGCTTGATGCTGTACCTCGGGAACCTGCCCATGAGGGTGGGGGCGTTCCACCCCCTCGGCACAAACGACATCGTGCTCAACAGGCGGCTGCTTGGCTCCACGAAGAGCCAGAAAGAGAAGGCGCATGTCTTCGCCATACTCGTCCACGAGTACATTCACTCCCTCGGGTTCACCGATGAACGCAGGGTTCGGAAGCTCACCTACAAGGTTTGCCGGGATAACTTCGGTAAGACACACCCGACGGTGGAGGCGACCCTGACTGGGCCTTGGGCTAGCCTCTCCGAGGAGGACTTCGATGAGCTTGAGCCCGAGCTGGACCTGGAGAGGGTCCGAGACTTCGAGAGAATAGACAGCGGTTATATTATTTAGAAAACTCTATCCCTGTTCCTTCTTTAACAGGGCCTTCTTGGTGATCTTCACCAGATCCTCGGGCGGGATGGGCTTCATGAGCACCTCCCTGATGCCCAGCTCCTCCTCGTCAACCTCGTCCTTGAAGCTGCTGTAACCGGTTATCATGATGATGTTAACGTCTTCGCTGTTCTCACGTATCTTCTCAGCGACCTCGTCGCCGAGCATGTCGGGTAGGTTTATGTCGAGGATGACCAGATCGTAGTTCTTCCTGTTTGCCTTGTAGAGCGCCTGGAGGCCCGTAATAGCCGTGTCCACGTTGAACCCGACGCTCTGAAGCACCAGCTTGAACGTGTTGGCCA
>CAZEMD010000279.1:0-3093 GCA_964513225.1 uncultured Candidatus Bathyarchaeia archaeon
AAAGGGAAGCAAGAGCGTCGTGCCCATCGCGGACATGGAGACCAGGCTCAAGACCGCCAAGGAGCGGCTCGGCGTGGAGATAGACTTCCGTGAACTCGACCTACTGAACAGGGACGAGCTGGAGGAGTACCTCAGGGAGGTGCAGCCCGAGGCCGTGGTCCACTACGGCGAGATACCCAGCGCGCCCTACAGCATGGTGGACGCCGAGCACGCCATCAGGACCCAGCACAACAACACCCTGGGCACCCTCGGCGTACTGTTCCTCATCAAGGAGATCTGCCCCGAAGCCAACATACTCAAGCTGGGCACCATGGGCGAGTACGGCACCCCGCTAACCGGCCGCCCCATATTCGAGGGCCTGTTCCCCGCCGACGCCGTGCTCACCTGGAGGGGCCAGGAGTGGAGCATGGGCGGCGAGCTGACGCCCAGGGACCCCGCGAGCTTCTACCACGTAAGCAAGGTCCAGGACACGTTCAACGTCTACGAGGCGTGCAAGTACTGGTGGCTCAGGAGCTACGACGTGATGCAGGGCGTCATCTTCGGCGTCCACACCGAGGAGGTCTCCGAGCACCCGGACCTCCGCACGCGGCTGGACGTGGACGAGTGGTTCGGCACCGTCATCAACAGGTTCGTCGCCCAGGCGGTGCTGGGCATACCGTTGACCGTCTACGGCTCAGGGGAGCAGATACGGGGCTACCTGGCATTGGAGGACGCCATGGAGTGCATGGTGAGGCTCCTCTCCTCGCCGCCGGAGCCCGGCCAGTACGACGTGGTGAACCAGCTGAGCCAGCTCTACAAGGTCAAGGAGCTCGCCGAGATCGTCGCCAAGGTGGGCAGCCAGATGCACGGGCTCACGGTCCGCATACAGAGGGTGGAGAACCCCCGCGTCGAGGCCGACGAGCACCCGTTCCTCGTGGTCTCCAAGAAGCTCCGCGAGAACCTGGGGTACCAGCCCAAGACGCCGCTGGAGGTGGAGATAGACAGGATGTTCACCCTGCTGATGCAGCCCGATGTCCGAGGGCGGCTGGAGACGGTCAGGGAAACCGTGTTCCCGAAGACGTGGTGGAGCGGCGAGCACAAGGAATCCATGACCCTGGAGGTCCACGAGCCGGGGACCCACGCGGCGGCGGGGTACAACCCGGAGCTGGTGGTATCGGAGCACGACGGTGACGAGTAGATGGAGATAATGGACAGGGAGTTCGAGGAGAAGGTTCTCTCATCGGAGAAGCCTGTGCTGCTGGAGTACTGGGCGTCCTGGTGCCCACCCTGCCACACCATAAAGAAGGTGCTCAAGAAGCTCGACGGAGAGGACACGGGGTACAGCATCGTCACAGTGAACGTGGACCGGAACCTGGGCTACGCTTCAAAGTACGACGTGAAAGGGGTACCCTGCTTCATGATCTTCAAGCGGGGCGAGCTCGTGCACCGAGAGGTGGGCGCGAGGTCGGAGAAACAGATACGCGCCATGCTCGACACGCACATATGACTGTTTGTCCAGGTTTTTATCCCTGCATTCCCTCTGAGCTACCTGTGGTTCCATGGTTGAAGTGAACAGACTTGACGAGCTTGTAAGGTACCAGGAAGGCTCCGTCGTGAGCAGAACAATCATAGACAAGAAGACGGGCACCGTCACCCTCTTCGCCTTCGACGAAGACGAGGGGCTGAGCGAGCACACGACGCCGTACGACGCCCTGGTCTACGTCTACGACGGAAGGGCGGAGATAACCATCTCGGGCGATCCCCACGAGGTCGGTGAGGGCTGCACCATCGTGATGCCCGCGGACGAGTCGCACGCGCTGAGAGCCCTCACCCCGTTCAAGATGATGCTGGTCATGATAAGGGGAGAGTAAGCAAGCCCCCCTGTCGCCATGAACGGCCACCACATGACGAATAGAGTCCCAGCCGAAGCGCAGTTAACACGTCAACTCCTTTCTGGAAGCGTCCTAGGCATAGTCAACAACAATGGGACCCTCACGAAGACGTCCACGAACATGTGAAACAGGAACGGAGCCCGCGGAGAGACATTCGTGTAAAGTAGTCCGCCGAGCAGAGGCGCAGGTATCATGAAGACCCGCCTCAGCAGCTCCCTCACCCCCATCCACCTGCCCCTCTCCTCGGGGGACACCAGCTCGTTCCTGTACGCCGCCAAAACGCTGAGGCTCGGGTTGAAGGTCCCCCTGAGGGCCCAGCCAAGTATAAGCCACCTCGGGTCAGGGGTGAACAGCAGTATCAGCGTAGACGCGTGGAACAGGGGCCTCGTGAGGAGCACGGTCCTTATCCTGCCTATCCTGTCCGCCAGCGCCCCCAGGGGCACCGAGGACACTATCCCGACCACGGCGAAGACGGCCCCCATGCTCCCGATGACGATGGGGTCCACCCCCTTGACCTCCTGGGCGTAGACCATCACGTACTTCCCCATCACCGCGTAGCTGGAGGCGCTTATAGTGTCGATCAACAGCCACCTCTTCAGATACGGTGACCCCGAAAGCACCTCCCGGAGGCCCTCCAGCAGAGACCCGCCGCGGCCCTGGAGGCCCACCGTCTCCTCGAACCTGAGCACTATGTACAGGCCGATCACGGCCAGCCCGAGGAACTCGATGAGGAAAAGCGTCTTCAGGCTCCCAGCCGAGATGCCTCCCAGCCGCGTGATGATGGCCGCCGCCGCCAACGGCGCCACCACCGTGGGCACCAACGAGACGGACGTCACCAGCGTGAACCCCTTGGCCCTCTCCTCGTCCCGGAGAGAGTTGGCCATGACCACGTTCTCCAGCCCCTGGGAAAAGAAATAGGCTAGACTAGACAGCGAGGTGGCCACCGCGACCCAGACCCAGTCCCTCGCAAGGAAATACGTCAACGGCACCAAGGCCTGGACGAGAACCGTGAAAAGCATGAGCCTCCTGGAGCTGTACTCGTCTATGAGCCGCCCGAAGGGGTAAGCCACGACGGCGTTCACCAGCCAACCTATGGAGCCCACCAGCCCCAGCTGAACGAAGCTGGCCCCCAGCTGCCGGATGTAGATGCTCGTATAGTCGAGGGTCAGGTAGTTGAACGCCGAGAACCCGCTCTTCTTCAACAGCACCAGCCTGTAGTTCC
>CAZEMD010000280.1:0-3085 GCA_964513225.1 uncultured Candidatus Bathyarchaeia archaeon
TAATTGGTGACCGGCTCACCACAAACAACCTGTCTGTACCGGCTCCATCCAAAACACGTGTTTTGTATGTAACATAGTTACACAAAAAAGGGGAGTTAGAGCTCCACCACGCCCACGTTATCCTTTACCGTGATCTCGGTCCCGTAGGGCTCAGACAGCTTCTTGATGACGCCCAGTATCTTGGCGCCCATCCTCTCGTCCGCGAGCACCGGCCTGCCCCTCTGGCTCCTGGGCTTGCCCTGCCCCAGCTCAATCGGGTAGAGCTTGAGTTCCTTGAGCTTGTCGCCCTCGTACTCCATCCGCGGGGTGACGCTCATCCAGTACTTCTCGTCGTCGGTGAACCACTTGTGCACCTGGCGGCCCGGCGTGGGCGGTGCCTCCTGCCTGGCGTCGAAGGCTTGGCTAACCTTGCCGCCGTAGGGGTCCAGCTTGTAACGCTCGTAGAAGTCGGCGGGCATCTTGAAAACCGTCTCGTTCTGGAAGATGAAGTTGCCGAGGCTGTAGAAGATGGGCCTGCCGTCCCTGATCTCTATGCCCCTCATGGCGTGGTGGCCGTGGCCTATGAAGCAGTGGCACCCGGCGTCTATGATGGCTCTCGCGAACTCCTCCATGAACTCGGCGGGCCTCTCCGAGTCGTTGGGCATGCCCTCGTGGGCGTGGAGGCTGAAAAGCACCCAGTCCGCCTGCCTGGCGGCGTCCCTTACCGCCTCCAGGTTCCCCTCCATGTCCCCCTTGTGGGGCCCCGTGTGGAGCCCAACGTCATCCCCAGCCACGAACTTGTTAGAAAGGAAGTGGTAGCTGCCCTCCTCCTGATGGACCTCGGGAAGGTTGAGCTCGCCGTGCACCTCTTTGAGCTTCTCGATGGTCTCGGGCATCACTTCGTACCATCTCTCGTGGCGAAGCGGGTTAAGCCCCGGCCTCCCCTTCATGTCCCGCCGCGCGTCCCCAGCCCTACCGAAGCTGGCGAAGCTACTGCACGCCGACAGCAACGCAACCCTCCCACTGCCCGTGTCCATGTACCCAGGCTCCCGAGCCTCCGCCAAGTCCCTCCCCGTGCCTGCGTGGGGGAGCCCAGCCTCCTCCAGGTAGTAGAGGGTGCTGAAGAGGCCGCCGTACATGTAGTCGAGGCTGTGGTTATTGGCGGTGCTGAACATGTCGAACCCCATCCACGTGAGATCTTCCAGGATTCCGGGCGGAGCCCGTGTGTACGTGCCCCCGCACTCGGCCGCCGGGTAACAGTCCTCGTCGTAGTCGTGGAGAAGCATCTCCAGGTTTGTGAAGGCCACGTCGGCGCCCCGGATCACCTTGAGCAGCCTCTCGAACTCCGGCTCAGAGTGAACAGACTGCCTGAGGGTGATGAGGGAGTCTCCCGTAGCCACCAGTGAAATCTTCTTCAATATCGTCACTGATGATAATTAAGTTCGAGAAGAATATAATTTAATGCTCTATTGAAAATGAAAAAACCGTGTGTAAGGCACCCGCGGGAGATAAAGTCATCAACAGCAAAGCCTATGGATGGAGGACAAACCCGAAAGAATGCCCGCCACCGTCTCTGGAGGGCCAGCCCCAGGCCCCATGACCGTCACTGGCCGCCGCCAGTGCCTGGGATGGATGGTAAGCACGTTATCCGACTCCCTCGACCTGGTTATCGGGTCTCCAACCGGGATCTCCTTAATGCCTATGCTATACTCGTCGTTTTCTAGGTCTCCTTCCCCCAGGTACCAGATCCTGTTTCCATCCCGTTTGGCATCCTCGGCCCTATGACTCATCTCGGCATCCAGGGAGGGGAGCGCCTCCAGGAAATCGTCTATAGGCATCGCCTTGAGTTCACCCGATAGGATGCTCTCGACCTGCACCATGTCCCTCTCGACGCTGTTTCCGCATACTCTCCCGAGGATCACAAGTTTTCTTAAGAAGTCGTCGCCACCCAGATCGATGCGTGGGTCCGGCTCCGCATAGTTTCTCGGGGGCTTCATCGCCTCGTTCAGAGCCGTTGAAAGAAACGCTCCCTCGTTCAGCCTCTGGGAGACGTAGTTCATGGTCCCACTGAGGCATCCATTGACCCTTTCGACTCCGTAGACAGACAGCCTTTTTACTACATCGGGCAGCTTCAGCCCCGCGCCCACGGTGGTTCCATAGTCGAGGATCTTGTGCTGCTCGTCTGCCTTAGCGATGAGTTCCACGTATCCGTCATAGCACACTTCAGCGATGGGAACCTTGTTGGAGGAGACTATGTGCGTCACGTCCAAAGCAACCATGAGTAGGTCGTGGGTCTGTGAGTTAGTCACGTCGACGAGGACATCGACATCGAAGTCTTCTACGACGCTCAGCATCCCCCCGATGTCCATGTGATCCCCCTCAAGGTCCCTTAGACGGCCGCCTGAACCCTTTAACTCCAATATCCCTTCGAGATCAGCCTGGCTGAACCCCCCCTCCTTGGCGACGGCGCCGCTCCTGTCTGCGAAGGCCACGTATACCATTTCGGGTTTTTGCTTGGTGCGCCTCACGAGTTCGCTGCCTATGGTGCCTACGCCGAGGAGCGCCACTCTTAGTTTGGTCACCTTCTCCGCATCCTATAGGCATCCCTTGGCTTTCATGAACTCGGCGTTCTGTACAGCGCCTGCGCCGGCGCCCTTCCCCAGGTTGTCGCTGGTCACGATGTACGTGAACCCGTTCCCCGCGACGGGGTTTCTCCGCAGCCGACCCACGAAGGTCACCATGGACCCTTTCGACCTATGTAGCTTAGGCTGGGGCATGTCCACCTCGTCGAGAACCAGGATGGGCGGATCGGCGTTGGTGGGGAGGCCCAGATCCTGAGGCTCAGACCTGAATCCTTTCAATGCTTTCCTGATTCCTTCTAGGTTGGCTGGTCGAACGGTCTCGACGTCCACCACCTCCGTGTGCACCCTATCGACGTATACCCGGGTGCATGTCGCATGCACCTCTATCCCGGCGTCTACGACCCTGCCGTCGACGAGGCTCCCAAGTAGTTTGTTCGTCTCCGCCACGACCTTTCCTTCCTCCCCCTCTATCCACGGGTAGACGTTCATCTCAACCATCTTTCGGTAGGGCGAGTCCGCCCGGA
>CAZEMD010000281.1:0-3059 GCA_964513225.1 uncultured Candidatus Bathyarchaeia archaeon
CCTCCATAACTTTTTCAACGGCGGCCACCATCTTTCCCCGGATCATAATGGTAGGTAAGATCAAGGCTGCGCACATCCTCGTGGAGAAGCACAGCCAGGCGTTGAAGATACTGGAGGAGCTCGAGAAGGGAGCAGACTTCGGGAAGCTCGCGAGACAGCACAGCACATGCCCCTCGGGGAAGAGGGGCGGAGACTTGGGCTCCTTCGGCAGGGGCCAGATGGTGAAGCCCTTCGAGCAGGCGGCCTTCGCCCTCAAGGTTGGGGAGACAACCAAGGAGCCCGTGAAGACCCAGTTCGGGTATCACGTCATCAAGCGGCTCGGGTAAGGATTCAAGCCAAGGTTCCTCTTGTCGAGGACCGTTGTGAGAAACATCCCCATTTTCTCGGATAGCGTCCGCCCGATCTCCCGGTACGCCTCGCACTCCACCCAGCAGCGGGGGCAATCCAGCTCCGAGACGCGCCTCCGCGTCTCCTCTGCCTTCTCAGAGCCCCATATCTCCTGGAAGGGCTCCTCGCGTATGTTGCCGAGGCGGCTGTTCATGACTATGCAAGGGTAGACGTCGCCGATGGGGTCGAGGAAGAAGGACTCGGTGCAGGCGTGGCAAGGCGTCGTGCGACGGGCCTCAGTCGCTATATATTCCTGGACGCCCGCTAGGTACTTCAGCTTTGTTAAGCTCCCCAGCACGCCGTGCCGGTCCACGGTGTTCCTCGCCACCGCCCTCAATGTCCTGTAGAGGGTCTCTGTGTCGTATTTTGTCCCAAAAGGATCGTTCTTGTAGTAGATGTCGCTTACGTTCAGAGGACGTAGGCTGAAGTCCGCGCCGCGTTTATACGCGTCCCTCTGAACGATGGGAGCCTCCTTGAGGTTCATGGGGGTCAAAGTCATGCCGACCGACAGCATCATCCGCGGCTTGGTCTTCTTGAGATCCGACAGCTTTCTCAGGGTCTCCTGCGCCAACCCGTAGCTTCCCTCGATGCCACGCTGCCTGTCATGGGTCTCCTCCAAGCCGTCTATGGAGACGCTCAACCCAAGTCTTCCCGTCCGCAGCTTGGCGAGAGCCATCTCCGTGTACATACGGATGAGTTCGGGGCTCAACCCGTTGGTGGGCACCCAGAAGGTGCACCCGTTTATGCAATCGTCTATCGCCTCGATAATCTCCGGGAGGTCGTCTCTCAGGAAAGGTTCGCCGCCGGTCAGCTGGATGGACTCGACCTCTCTGAACAATGCGCGGTTTTCCTGGAAGAAGCCCCTGATCTCGTCCAGGGTCAGCTCGTCTCTTGGCGGCGACTTCCATATGTTGCACGTGGTACATCTGCCGTCGCACCGGTAAGTCACCGCGAAGTTAGCTATCTGTCGGGGTAGAACGCTCACGCTTAACTATACGTCAAGGTTGACAATTAAGATCGTCGGCTCAGGGTAGGTTATATAGAGAGATGCGACGACTAGTTCACCCATGAAGATGCTCAACATGGACCACATCCACTTCTTCGCAACGGACCTCGACGAGGCGGTGAAGTTCTACGAGGACATCGGTTTCAGGCTCACGAGGCGGTTTGAACACGGCGGCAGGGAGGCCGTCCAGCTCGACTCAGGGTTCGGCATGACGATAGACATAAACAAGACTAGAGCCTCGGACAACCCTGGCTACAGCCACTTCTCGGTCCTCGTAGACGACATAGGCGAGGCCGCACGGATGCTGGAGGAGAAAGGGCACCGGGTCGACGGCCCCACCTACAACGAGGACACCGAGAGAAACATAATCACAGTCAGGGACCCCAACGGCTTCCTGGTGCAGATGGTCCAGAAAAAATAGAAGGGGTTAACCCCTGGCCCTCTTCAGGGCTTCCTTGGCGCCGAAAGACAGGAAGGAGTCAGCGTTCGAGACGGTGTTGAACCGGAAGCCTTTGCCAACCGCCCAGGCTACGTTGTCCATGTTGCACCACAGGCCCGCCGGCTTACCGTGATCCTCAGACACCTTCAGTACGTGCTCCAAGGCGCCCATGAACTTTGGGTTACCATAGTCCGGGGGGACGCTGAAGCCCAGGTTGTTGCTCAGGTCATAGGGTCCGACGTAGCAGGCATCCACCTTCTCCACGCCCATTATCTCGTCAAGGTTGTCGAGCGCCTTCTGGGTCTCGACCTGAACGGAGACGAGTATCTCGTCGTTCGCGGTCTCACGGTATTCGGGGTCCCAGCGTGACGCCGTCCTCGGACCCCAGCCTCTGATCCCCTCGGGGGGGTACATGCAAGCCGACACGGCGGCCTCCGCCTCCTCCCGGGTGTTGACCCACGGGACGAGTATCCCGTGGGCTCCGAGGTCCAGTATGCGCTTGATTATCACCGGGTCGTTCCACTGCGGGCGCACTATCGGCGTGCAGTCGGAGCCGTCCATGCTTCGGAGCATCCTCTCCATGGTCTCGAAGCCAATGGGGCTGTGCTCTCCGTCGATGAGGAGCCAGTCGAAACCCTGGCGGCTCAGTATCTCGGTGATGTCGGGGTGGCCCAGCTCGACGAAGGTGCCGACACAGTTCTCGCCCCGCCTGATCTTTTCTTTGAGCAGGTTCTTCATAGATATCCAATGAAGTACTCTCATCCAGTATATATGAGTGACCGAGAGGGCCCGCAGCTCAGGGATTTCGCCGGCTAGGCACTGATCAGTAAGTGTTTTATTCTGTCTAGGACCCTTTTTCGACGATTAGGTGCATTGACATGGTTCAATTCCTTAGCTTAGACTACTGGAAGAAGTGTCAAGAGGTCGCCAACTCCGACGAGGAGTTCGGCATAAAGACCAGGATGTTCAACGCCACTTTCACTTACAGGGTCACCGACAATGACGCCCTCCCCGACGTCTATGTCAAGTTCGTGGACGGCGAGATCACGGAGGTCAGGGAGCTGGGCGAAGGCGAGAAGACGGACTTCACCTTGGAGGGCCTGTACAGCATATGGACCCAGGTCAACAAGGGCGAGCTGGACGGCAGCAACGCCATAATGACGAGGCAGCTCCAGTTCAAGGGCAACATGAGCGCCATCATCAGGTACAGCAAGGCGTTCCTCAGGC
>CAZEMD010000282.1:0-3057 GCA_964513225.1 uncultured Candidatus Bathyarchaeia archaeon
TGTACACCAACGACACGGAGCGAGGCGGCCGGCCTAACATGGACGAGGTGCTGATGGTGAAGCTCCTGGTGCTGCAGGCGTGGTACGGGCTCAGCGACCCGGAGCTGGAGAGGCAGGTCAATGACCGCCTCAGCTTCAGGCACTTCCTCGGGTACCCGGAGAGGGCTCCGGACTACAGCACGGTGTGGCAGTTCAGGGAACGCCTCGCAGAGACGGGCAGGGACAGGCTTGTCTGGGCTGAGCTGCAGCGACAGCTTGCCGCGAAGGGTCTCAGGGTACGTAAGGGTGTGGTGCAAGACGCGTCTTTCATCACAAGTGATCCGGGGCACGCCCGGGCGGATAAGCCCCGCGGAGATGAGGCCAAGACTAGGCATTCAAAGGACGGCACGTGGACCAAAAAGGGTGGCAAGTCATATTTCGGGTATAAGCTGCATATGAAGAGGGACGGTTTCATTTAACAAGCATATTGAGTTTCTTTTACTAGTATTTTTGTGTGGGCATTCCTCATCGAACACAATAATGAATACACTTAGAATAAAATTTTAGGCTCATACCTTCCATTGAGCCATAACTCTAGCACTTTTTACTAGTGACAATGATATTGAACTTCTCAATATAACTATGTTTTATGGGGATATAAATTCTCGTCTACATGAGGAGATGGGGTTTAAATCCTATCGCAGGTGGAGACATATCTCCCGAAGTATTACTTTTTATCCATAATTTTACAGGGTTTTACCTAATCTCTGATTATATCCTTAGCTAATCCATAATTTTATTTTCCCCACACACATGTGCAAGCAAGGATCAGCGTCTGCGCGCGTACTAGCAACAGATCACTTCTCAATGATCATAGTCGCCAAGAAACAAATGAAATCGCGCGCAGGATCAGGTATTGTTTCTTCGCGAAGATTTATTATAGACCCTTTGATATTTCGCCTCTAACTGCTGGAATGAAAAATTTGATAGCGGAAACAAAGAAGAGTCTGTGGCGGAGCAATCTCGGGATTATGATGATCTCCTCGGGCCTTTGGAGGCTCGGGGGGAGGATGACCTGGCCGTTCTGGGCCTTATACGTCCTTCAGCTCGGCGGCTCAGCGTTCCACATCGGTCTCATAGCAGCCGTGAGCTCCTTCTTCGGCCTCATCCCCGCCTTTTTCGGAGGCTACCTCGCAGATGCCTTCGGCAGGAAGAAGATGATGTGCAGCATGAGCTTCCTCCTCTCTTTCAATACCGTCATCTATATCCTCGCCCCCAGCTGGGAGTGGCTCCTCATCGCTAGGAGCCTCGACTCGATCTTCACAGGTCTCCGACAACCCGCTTTCAACGCTCTCTTAGCCGATTCCACGACTGCCGAGAACAGAGCTATGAGCTATGGCATGTGGCAGACCATCCCCCCGATCTTCGGTCTCCTCTCTCCCTATGCCATCGGAGCCCTCATGGACAAGATAGGAATCCTAGAAGCTCAGAGGTGGGCATATTTAGTCCTCTTTCTCTCCTCGTTCCTAGGGGCCTTCATGAGATGGAGGTATCTTACGGAGACTCTTCCTCTGGAAGCGATTGAAAAAGTTAGTGTTGTCAGTATGGTGAGAGACACTCTCAGCGACTTCAAGGAGACGGCCCGGGTCATCCCCCGGCATATGTGGATACTCATCGGAATGGGCATGCTCTTCATGTTCGGCGCCTCCACTGGAGGCATTTTCATGGTCACATACGCCACAGACGACGTTATTCACCTCACCTCCTCGGAGTGGGGCCTGATCAACACGGCATCGATACTCATCACAATGATAGTCAGTATGCCCTTCGCGGCGATGGCCGATCGCTATGGACGGAAAAACATGGTCCTCATCTCCCTCTTCCTCACACCCATCATCCTACTCGGCTTCGTCTACAGTAGGGCTTTCATACCCGTCTTCATCTACTACGTAGCCCTTACCATCCTCGGCGCCATGGGAAGCGTGGCGAGCCAGGCTCTGTTCGTGGACTTTTCCCCAAAGGAGCACCGGGGCCGCATCAGCGCCCTCACAAGCGTCATCGGGGCCACCCAGAGCTTTAACTTCGCTATGGCCGGAGGGGGCACGATTGTGGGTGCCATAGGCAACATGGTGGGGGGCGCCATCTACGAGGACAATAATTCGCTTCCCATCATTCTGATGGCGGGTTCTATCAGCCTTACGGCTATAATCGGAGCTGTCCTCGTTAGGGAGCCGGAGGAGCGGGAGGAATAGCCTCTTTACTCGAATTCATAACTATATGACAAACTCAAATATTCTCTAAGCAGATATTGAAATTCAGTTGTTCCATGTAAGAATACAAATATATTGAAATAAGTAAAGCGTGCGTGCATGTGAGGAGAAAAATTATATCTGCTTAAAACAAAATTGAACTAGGTTCTACTATCAGGAGCACTCCTATCGTAGAATCTTAGGTGAAAAAAATGTTGATACAATATTATATGGATATGAGTGGGTCAAGCTCAGAGCGTCAAGCTAAAGTCATCGAATACGGTAAGACACTAGAAAAAGCATGTAAAAAGATAGGATGCAAGTTTCTGGGGATCAAGGGACCAGCTAACGACAAGTACCACTTCGTAGCTATGATAGAAGCAGAAAACATGAATGATGGTATGAGACCCTTCCTTGAGACTAATCGACCAGAAGAGCTCTACCATATTGAGTTCAAGTTTTACGGAAACGTCTATCCAGAGTAACTCTATTTACCATAAAACTATCTTTTTTAACCTCTTAGATTCTGATGGCTCTGTGGTTTTATTATTAATAGGGACATTCTCTGATCATCCCGTGGAGTCGTGAATAGTTTGGTTCTTGCCGTGGCTGTTTATAGGGCTGTGAATGGCGGGGCTAGCGTGATAACATCGTATTCAGGCTGGAGACCGGGGAGATAGTTGCCGCCTACAAGGATGAGACGAAGCGTATGCAGCTTGGGGATAATTCTATCTACATTCTTTACAAAGCCATCTTCCGTCAATATTTTCTAGGCTCGAATAGTTATTACATTCTTCACAAAACCCAACGAAGCTTTTCCTATCCTCTG
>CAZEMD010000283.1:0-3050 GCA_964513225.1 uncultured Candidatus Bathyarchaeia archaeon
GGGAGCTATGGTGATCAGTGTGTCTAAATGAAGCTTGACGGTAGTATCTCGTCGAGGGACAGGTTTGAGACGGCGATCACCGTGTCCGATGCGCCATAGGACAGCTGCAGCCAGTCTCCCTGTTTCACCGCGCCGCAGCTGAAGACCACGTTGGGCACCAGGCCCTCACACTCGTATGTCTCGCAGGGCTCTAGGATGGGGTCCTCTGACCTGTAGATGATCTTCTCGGGGTCGTCCCTGTCCAGCAGCAGGGCCCCCAGTCTGTACACCCGGTTTTCGTCCACCCCGTGGTATATCTGAAGCCAGCCTCCGTTGATCTCGATGGGGGGGCCGGCGATGCCTACCTTCACGCTGTCCCACTCGCCGCTTCTTGGGCTCATGACCCTCCTGGAGTCGTGCCACTTCTTCATGTCACGCGAGTAGGCTATCCACACGTCGGGTTCAATCCGGTGAAACATGGTGTATCTACCGTCTATCTTTCTGGGGAAGAGGGCCGCGTCTTTGTTTGTCACCTTGGGGAAGGGGTAGACCCTCTCCCCCCAGAGCCATCTACGGTCCAGCAGGTCTTCCGCTTTGATGGTGGTTATCCCTATCTGGGGGATGTCCGCGAAGGCCGTGTAGGTCATGACGCAGGTTTCGCCCATCACGGTTACCCGTGGGTCCTCGACGCCCCTCGCCTCCTCGGGGTTCAGGGGCTCGAAAACGGGGTAGGGCAGCCTCTCCTCGATCAAGCATCCGTCGGTGGAGCAGGCGTAGCCCAGCCTGGAGACCATGTCGTCCCCCATGGCCCTGTAGATGTAGTGTATCTTGTCCCCGAGCTTGAACATGGCGGGGTTGAAGACGTATCTGGACTCCCAGGGATGCTCGGGCACGGGCTTCAGGATGGGGTTTCCCTCGAATCGAGGCATAGCCGAATAGCTGTGGCTACCTTAATAAAAATGATGTAGTCGTGGTCAGATTCTTCGCTGGCTTACGGCGGCGATGGACAGGTCGGCCAGCAGGTAGGATATGGTCGACTCTGCTCCCTTGTTCTGGTTCAGGCCCTCCGGCGTCAGGCCGTCATAACAGGTGTAGTTTTCTCTGTCCACGAGGGCTAAGCGGGAGGAGTTGGATCCGTGGAACCACTGGAAGGCTCCGCGGGCGTAGTCGATGTATTTCTCGTCGCCTAGCACCCTGTGCGCCGTGGCGCAGGCTTCTGTCATGCAGGCGGCCTCGATGGGCTGCTGGTCGTAGTAGGCCCTCTCCCCGTCCTTGGTGTACCATCCCTCTGTGCCTATGGGGTGGAAGACTCCTTCAGCGAACTGGGTTTCCACGAGGAAGCCCAGCGACTCCCTGCCGATCCCGATTAAAGCCTGGTCTCCGAGTAGGCCGCCGGCCTCGAGGAGGGCCTGGGGTAGCCTCGGGCTGGCGTAGGTTACGTAGTTTTCGAACCACTCCCAGCCCGGCTCCGCGTTGTCGCTGTACCTGTCGGCTAGGAAACCCGTGAACCGCGGCATTTCTTTACGGAGGTTGGCGTCCCTTGGGTGCGCCTGGCTGTACTCGCATAGCCCTAGGAGGGTGAACGCGGTTCCCCGGGGGGACGTGAAGCCTCTTGCCGTGGGTAGGCTTTCGTCGAACAGCTGCTTTGAGAGCTGTTTCAGCATGCGTGGGGCTCTCGAGTTCATGGTGCATCCGGTTGCCCATAGGGCGTGGCCTATGCTGTCCTCTGTGCCTTGTTCGTCTAGGTATCTCCTATCGTAGCCTAGGAGGTTGTGGAAGCCGCCGTCTGTGTGCATATGGAGCAGGAACTCCAGGTACCGTTTGGCTAGGCGGATGGGTTCGCTTCCCCCGTATATTTGGTGGTGTCTCACGGCCGCCATGAGGGCTCTGGCGTTGTCGTCTGTGCAGTAGCCGTGTCTTCTGTCGATGACGCCGTATTTTGAGTGCTGGAGGATGCCGGTCTCGTCGGTGAACAGCTTGACGCCGCTTAGCCTGTGTGTGCCTGTGTCCCGCATAGCCTCACATTCCCAGGGTCTTGTAGAACTCGTTTATGTACGTCATGGCGACGTTGGGCCATATCTTGTCCCGGGTGTACCTGTATGCCTGTCTCTCGTACTGGTCTTTGAGTCTCGGGGATTCGATGAAGGTGTTGACTGTCCTAGCGATGGACTCGGGGTCCCTGAGCTCGCAGCCCGCCGCGGCTCCCTCTTTTATGACCTCCTCCGCGTGGAGGAACGGGGTGGTGACTATCGCTTTGCCTGTGCACAGCGCGTACAGGAGGGTGCCGCTGCTTATCTGGTCCCTGTTGGGGTACGGGAGGATGTAGGTGTCTGTGGCCTGGAGGAACCTTATGAGGTCGCTCTTGCTCAGGAACCTGTTCACGAACCTGACGTTTTCCTCGACGTCCAGCTCCGCCGCCAGTTCTGAGAGGCTCTGCCTGTACGACTCTCCCTCTCTTTTCCTGACCTCGGGGTGGGTCTCCCCGATTACCAGGTAGAGAGCCTCGGGTTTCTTCTCCACTATCGTCGGCATGGCCTTTATGGCGTACTCAATGCCTTTCCCTCTGCTTATGAGGCCGAACGTGGATAGCACGTAGCGGTTCTCGAGGCCAAGCCCCTGTTTCGCCGTACTGCTCTTTATGAAGGGCACGTTGGGGCATCCGTGGGGTATGTACCTCACGTTGTACGACAGGGTCTCGTAGCGTTCCTCGAGTATCCTGGCCCCCACCCTCGCCAGGACGACGACCAGGTCGCTGAGCCTTAGTATCTCGTCCATCACCTCCTTTGCCTCCTTCGGGGGGTCCTGTAGTATGGTGTGGAGCGTGGTGACTATTGGTTTGTCCACCTCCTCCATGAACGAGATGAGGTTGTCGCCCCAGCTTCCCCCGTAGAGGCCGTACTCGTGCTGTATGTTGACCAGCTTTATGCCGGAGTCCTTTACCCGTGTGGCCGCGTCCATGAAGGAGTCACGGCTCTCCCGCTCCACCTGCAGCTTGACCTCGACGGGATAGTCGTAATAGCCTCCCCTGTCGTTGATGGCGACTATGAACGGCGGCGAGAGGGACTGCTGCT
>CAZEMD010000284.1:0-3047 GCA_964513225.1 uncultured Candidatus Bathyarchaeia archaeon
CGGATTACCTGTAACATGGATGCGTGGGCCTCTGAGTCTTGATCACTAGAATATTATACTGGTTCCCCGGTAAAACGTCTGAGGACGTATGGCGGGTGTCTCGCGTTTCAGCGTCTCCGTGGACCCCGAGCTGCTTGAGGAGTTCGACGATACCATAGAGGGGCTGGGCTACAACAGGTCCACGGCCGTCCAGGTGGCCATGAGGGGCTTCCTCGCGGACTACAAGTGGTCCGAGGGGGAGGGCGACGTGGCCGGGGCGATCACGATGGTTTACGATCACCACGTCGGCGGCTTGGTGGAGACGCTCAATCATCTGCAGCATGAGCATCTGGGCGTGATTTCCTCGTCTACCCACGTCCACATGGATCACGATAACTGTCTGGAGATACTGGCGGTTAAGGGCCCCGCTTCTCAAATAAAGAGCTTGGCGGGGTCCCTGGCGGTGATAAGGGGCGTGAAGCAGCTCAAGATATCCATACTAGAGAAATAATCCAGTTATCCGATTTCATGGTTCCATCCCTTCATAACCAAGCTCATGCAACCCATACACATGCAGATCAAACTAACACGAAAAAACATAGCAGGCGCCATAACCCTCATCATCTCCCTCATGACGCTCACGGTTATGTACCGCGGCATAAGCTCGGGTGCAGGAGTCATCCCAGGCTTCAGCTTCCTCC
Organism: uncultured Candidatus Bathyarchaeia archaeon; assembly: GCA_964513225.1. Classification (GTDB taxonomy): domain Archaea; phylum Thermoproteota; class Bathyarchaeia; order TCS64; family TCS64; genus RBG-16-57-9. The sequence continues at coordinate 681 of CAZEMD010000284.1, forward strand.
TCTGGACCCTCATCGCCCTAGCCTACTCGGTCCACGAGGAGATAAACGAGTACGTCAAAGACAACCACGCCAAGGTAACAGAGCCCCTGATGGCCAACATGGAGAAGGTAAAGACCAACATACTCGAGACCGCGAGACGAGACTCCATACAGCCACTCCGCAGCACCCTGGGAAACACGAGGAACAGGCTCAGACAGGGCCTCCTAGCCATCCTCCACCAGCTCATCCAGGCTCTGGAAAACCCGGACGAAAACCCGCCAAACCCCTAACCCATAAAAACCACGGCAGCCATAGCAACAGGAATGAACGGCTACCTAGAGGAGCTTGACAAGACCGGGAACAGCCTCATGATCTACAGCCACGGCCAACTCATATTCCAGAGCACGAGCAAAGGCATCCGCCCCCACCTGGAGGCCATAGAGAAGCACGGCGAATCCCTCCGCGGCACCCTAATGGTGGACAAGATAGTGGGCAGAGCCGCCGCCCTCCTCATACTCTACAGCGAGGCAGCCGAGGCACACGCACAGGTCCTCAGCAGGCCCGGCAAACAGGTCCTGGACATGCACGGCCTGCCTATCAGCTACGTCGAGCTCACAGACCACATAAAATTGAAGGACGGCAGCATCTACTGCCCCTTCGAGCGCATGGTCCAGGGCGTGACCGACCCCGGCGAGGCTTACGCCGCCATCGTAGAGAAGATGGATAGCCTCACCGAGACTTCTTCATAGAAAGCACCGCGGGGATGGCGCCCAGGTTCAGGGCCGCCCCCAGCAGGAACACCGTCGAGAACGGCAGCACAGTGGACAGGAACCCGGCGGCGAGGCTCCCCAGGGTGCTGCCGAACCCGAACACGCTCGACAGGTAGCTTATGGACATGGTCTTTATCTCGGGCTCCACCAGGTCCGTGAGGAAAGCCCACTCCGAGACCGCCCGGGTCCCCCAGCACAGCCCATACAGCGCCAACGCCACACCTAGCATGACGACGCCGTCAAACAACGCAGTCATAACGAAGCTCACCACTAGAAGCCCGTACGCCGCCAGCATCGGCGTACGTCGGCCGATGGAGTCGCTAATCCTGCCCGCGGGGAACCTGGACAGCGTGTTGCTGAACCCCCTCACCGTGAAGAGCAGGGCCACCGTGGACTCGGTTAACCCCAGCTCCTGCACAGCGTAGATGCTGAACAGGGCGATGAATATGGCCTGGGCCGTGCTGAAGCTCGCCCTACAATAGCTTAGGAGCATGACGTTCCTGTTCTTGAAGATCATCCTCAGGGAATCCGCGGCGCCCACCTCCGGCGCGTCCCCCGCCTTGGCCTTCCTCCGCTGCACCTTGGGGGCGAGGAACAGCAGCAGGAGTATGCCCGCGGCCGGGAACATGGCGGACAGGTAGAACAGCTGCGGGTAGGTCATGTAGTTGACAAGGTAGCTGCACAGGGCGGGCCCCACCATCATCCCGAACCCGAGGAACGTCAGGTACCTGCCCATGGCGTCCCCCTGCCTGTCGGCGGGCGCCGCGTCGCTCACCGTGGACATGGCCGTCTGGTTGAAGCCCCCGTTCGCTATGCTTATGTAGACGGTGATGAGCAGCACCTGGGTGAAGCTGCTGGCGTGGGCGTAGAGAAGGGAGCTCGTGGAGCTTATGAACAGCCCCAGCACCATCATCCTTACCCTGCCCAGCCTCTCGGCCACCACGCTCATGGGTATGCGTATCACCAGGGGTATGAAGCTCATCAGGCTGTAAAGGGTCCCCACCTGCACCACGGAGGCCCCCAGCCCCGTGACGTATAGGCTGAAGATGGGCTGGGTCACCGTCCAGCTGAGGACGAAGTTGGAGGCGGCCAGCATCAACGCGTATAGCCTCCCGTCGTAGCCGCTCACCCCATCCCCCCTTTTACCGGGGCACATCTACGGCGAGCCGAGATAAATGTTTGGTCTGGGAAGGACTTAAGAACCCCTGCACACAGTTGATAGGATTCACCACGGAGGGAAATTGACTATGGATAAGCTCGTAGAGCTAGCGGGCCAAATCAACGACGATGAACTGAGGCGCACCGTGCTGGATTTCCTCAAAGACCCGCCGATGGACCTGGACGCCCCGGCTCTCCCCATCGGCGTCTGCCCGGCCGGAGCCTACCAGCACCACTGCTACGAGGGCGGCCTCGTGGAGCACACCCTCAGCGTGGCCCGGCTCTGCATGACCCTATGCGACATAGTGGAGGAGCTTTACGGCGGCGGCGTCGACCGCGACCTGGTGCTGGCCGGCGCCATACTCCACGACGTGATGAAGGTCTACTGCTACGAGGAGACCGGCGACGGACGGTACAGGACAAGCGAGTTCGGCGGCCTCGTGGACCACCTCAGCCTCAT
>CAZEMD010000285.1:0-3037 GCA_964513225.1 uncultured Candidatus Bathyarchaeia archaeon
ACGGCGGCGAGAAGCTGCGCAGGTACCTGGAGCAGGCGGAGCGCCACTACAGGCTCGCCATGGACGAGATGCTCTACAGGGAGTATGACAATATATGGGACCTTTTCAGCGGCAGGCTGGCGCTGGAGGGCTTCAAGCTGCCGCTGTTCAGCGACATAGACAGCTACATAAGCAAGACGTTCAAGAGCCCCAAGTCCAAGAAGCTACTGGAGTACAGCATAGGATTCATCGGGGGCAGCCCCCACAACACGCCTGCGCTCTACTACATAATGAACCACGTGGACTTCAAGCTGGGGGTGTGGTACCCGGCCGAGGGAGGGATAGGCAGGGTCGTGGACGCGCTGGTCCAGCTCTGCGAGGAGCACGGCGTCGAGATCAGGTACGACCAGGAGGTAAAGAAGATCGAAGTCAGGGACGGCAAGGTCAGCCGCGTCGTCACAGACGACGAGTCCATCGAGACCGACCTGGTCGTCGTGAACGCCGACTACGCCCACAGCGAGCTAGAGCTACTGGAGCCCCGCCACAGGAGCTACGACGAGAAGTACTGGGACAGCCGAGTCATGGCTCCCTCGGCGCTGGTGCTCTACGTGGGCATCGACAAGAAGCTGCCCCGGCTGGAGCACCACAACCTGTTCCTCACCAAGGACTGGGACCAGGGCTTCGAGAGCATCTTCGACCCCAAGAAGGCCAGGTGGCCCGAGACGCCCAGCTACTACGTCAACGTCACCTCTAAGAGCGACCCCACCACGGCTCCCGAGGGAGGCGAGACTCTGTTCGTGCTGGTGCCGCTGGCCCCGGACCTTGAGGACACGCCGGAGATACGGGAAAGGTACTACGACAAGATGATAACCCACCTGGAGACGCTGGCCGGGGAGCCCATCAAGGGCCACGAGGTGGTGAAACGCGTCTACGCCGTCGACGACTTCCGCGAGGACTATAACGCTTACAAGGGCACCGCGTTGGGGCTCACCCACACGCTTAGGCAGACGGCGCTGTTCAGGCCCAGCCACAAGAGCCGGAAGGTCGGCAACCTTTACTACACGGGCCACTACACCCACCCAGGCATAGGGATGCCCATGTGCCTCATCAGCAGCCAGGTCCTCGCCAAGACCATAGAGAAAACCATGAAGAGAGGGTAGAGAAGACGTTTGAACCCATTACTGAAGCGAATATTCAAGCAGGGAAGTAAGACCTACTTCTACGCGAGCATATTCTTCCCGCCGGACGTCAAGGAAGACGTTTTCAGGCTCTACAGCTTCGTGAGGAAAGCCGACGACTACGTGGACTGCGTACCCCAGCAGAAACAAGAGTTCTACGCCTTCAAAGACATGTACAGTAGATCGCTCCGAGACGAGGAGACGGGTAACCCAGTAATCGACGGCTTCAGGAAGCTCATGGTGAAACGGGATTTCGAGCCCAGTTGGGTCGAAGCCTTCCTTGACAGCATGGAGGCGGACCTCTACATCAAGAGCTACGAGACGGTCGAGAAGCTCAAGACCTACCTCTACGGCTCCGCGGAGGTTGTCGGCCTCATGATGGCCAACATCCTCGGCCTCGACCCAGCGGCGCATACATTCGCAAGGTATCTGGGGAGCGCCATGCAGTACGTCAACTTCATCAGGGACGTCAAGGAGGACCTCTGGCTGGGGCGCAACTACTTCCCCCGGAGCGAGTACACCGAGAACGGGTTGACGAGCCTGGAGCCCGGCCACGCCTACAGGAACCCGGAGGGGTTCAGGGGCTTCGTCAGGACCCAGCTCTCCCGCTACTTCGGCTGGCAGGAGGTAGCCGAGGAGGGTTTCAGTTACATACCCAGGCGTTACCTCATCCCCATCAAGACCGCCAGCGAGATGTACAAGTGGACGGCCCGCGTGATCTACAGGGACCCCTTCATCGTCTACGAGAGGAAGGTTAAGCCAAGCGTCACCAGAATCGTCGGCACCATAGGCTACAACACTCTGTTCGCGTGACCGGTATGAATCCAAGGGAGTACCTGAGACTCGCCGTCAGGGTCAGCAGGCCCAGGTTCTGGTTCTACCTCCTGGGGCCCTACACGGTGGGCTGCATATGGGGAGCCGACAGGTACCTCGACCTGCTGAGTCCGTGGTTCTTCGTGTACTTCTTATATTTCATGTTCCCGGCCAACGTGCTTCTCTACGGCGTCAACGACCTCTGGGACCGGGAGACCGACGAGCTGAACCCGAAGAAGGAGGGGAAGGAGCACCGCTTGAAGCCGGGGGAGCGGGAGGCCCTGAGGAGGCTGGTCTGGGCGGCGGTCGGGCTGGGTCTGTTGTTGACTGTTTTCCAGGCTGGCTTGGTCGAGCGGCTGATCTTCCTGGGTTTCATCTTCCTCAGCTACTTTTACAGCGCCGGGCCCATACGGTTCAAGCAGAGGCCGCTCCTGGACTCGGCGTCGAACATGCTCTACGCTTTGCCCGGCGTCTTCTCGTACTATCTGGCGTCGGGGGCGCTGCCGCCCGCTCCCGTGTTGGCGGCCGCGTTCATGCACACCTTCAGCATGCACCTCTTCTCGGCGGTACCCGACATAGAATACGACACGGAGACGGGGATAATGACCACGGCGACCGTGCTCGGTAGACGTGCCTCGCTGGCCCTGTGCTTCGCGTTGTGGACCGGGTTGGCCGCGTTCACCCTTCGACTGGGCTCGGGTAACCCATTGAGCCTGCTCCCGTTGACGTATCCCATGGTGGCGGCCGGACTGCTGGTCCTAGACAAGGCCGTCGACTCGGTGTACTGGTTCTACCCTTACATCAACACTTGCTTCGGCTGCCTGCTCTTTCTTTCCAAGGCGGTCGTGACGCCCTGGGGCTAGCGTCGGTGGTTGGAAGGCTAACCGTTAATAGTGTAGGAGAATATTTAGACTAGGTTAAAATGCCGGAGTTTGGAGACCCGTTCAGCGGCTTGGCCGCCGAAAGGAAGCTGACTCACGAGGAGCTCGTGAGGGCGATAAGGTTCATGGTATCGGCGGAGTACGAGGCCATACAGCTGTACATGCAGCTGGCCGAGTCCACGGACC
>CAZEMD010000286.1:0-3033 GCA_964513225.1 uncultured Candidatus Bathyarchaeia archaeon
GCCTTCTCAGGCTCAATGTCCAATGTCAACCGGGCCCCCCTCCATCATGCCCGCGGTAGCCATGATTATGCATGGGCCCCCCTCCACGATCTCGTCGCGGCTGTCGTGCTGCCTCACCACGGTGAAGTAGTCGCTCTCGAAGGGGTTGACGCCCTGCTTGAGTATCTGGTCCCTTATCTCGTGGCTCAGGTAGCCGGGGTACGCGGTGTGGATACCGGTGGCCTCGCTGATCATGCCCTCTATGTAGACGGGGACCTCCAGGAGGTCGCCGCTCTGCATGTACTTGTTTATGACCATGAGTATCTCCTGGGCCCTTCCGACGGCGGGCACCGGTATGAGCACCTTCCCGCCCTTGAGTATGTGGTTCGCTATGCCGACGAACTCCGCGTCTGTCTCGTCGCGGCTGGGCGCCACGTTGTCGGGGCTCCCGTAGGTGGCCTCCATTATCAGGGTCTCGACTCTGGGGAAGTAGGTGGACGCCGGCTGCAGAAGCGCGGTGGGCCCGTACTTGAAGTCGCCGGTGTACACTATGTTGTGGAGGCCCTTGCCTATGTGGAGGTGGACGAGGCTTGAGCCGAGGATGTGGCCCGCGTTGTGAAGTGTCAGCCTTACGTCTGGGCTGACGTCTGTCACGTCCCCGTAGTCAAGCGGTATCGTATGCAGTATGGCCTCGGATATGTCGTCTGTGGTGTACGGAGGCACGTTTCCCTCCTTCCGGGTCACGTCTATGTAGTCGCTCTGGAGGAGGGTCATGACGCTGCCCGTGGGCTCGCTGCAGTAGACTGGGCCGCTGTACCCGTACTTGTATAGGTACGGGAGGAACCCGCAGTGATCCAGGTGAGCGTGGGTGATGACGACGGCGTCGAGGCTGGTTATGTCGAACTCATTCACGTCCAGCCGGGGGTAGCTCTGGATGGGTCTCCTGCTGCCAGGGTTTATCCCGCAGTCGAGGAGTATCTGGCTCTCACGGGTCTTGACCAGGATGGCTGACCTGCCCACCTGTCTGCTGCCGCCGAGGAACGTCACCCTGACGTCGCCCGACTGCTGGTATATGGGCCTGAAGATGGATTCGCCGGTCTCCCTGAGGACTCGCTCCCGTTCCTTGCTCTTGCTGTAGAGGAAGCCCCTGATCTGTTTGATGGTCATGGACGGGATGGGCGGGGAGCGCACGAAGTTGGGGCTCCAGTGCGTCTTCTGGATTATCTCCAGGACGTTTGAGCCGCTCTTGCCGATGGCGACGCCGGGCTTCTCGACCTCCAGTACCACCTCCCCCAGCGCGGGGTCGAAGTAGGCCTGAACCAGGCCGGCCTCCTCCAGTATTTCCTTGATTATGATCTCTGACTGGGGTTCAGGCATCCTCACGGAGGGGTCGCTTCGGATCACTATCCTTTTCTTGATGATGCCGGCGATCTCCCCGACTATGTGGCCTCTTTCCTGCAGTATCTCGGGCTTTTGGCAGTATATGGCGAGCCTTGGCCCCTCGAACTCTATGCGTGTTATACCCACCTCTGGAGGTATCTTGTCGAGTATCGCCTGCCTTATCTCCGAGTAGGTTAAGCCCTGCGTGTTTTCCCTCATTTTCCTGATCTCAGTTGTCTAGTATGGCTGCCTTTTCCTCAGGGGACAGCTCTCTGAACCCGGAGTCGTCTATAACGGCCACGTCGAAGCTGTCGCCGCTGGCGACGTCCCTCTTCATGGCCGAGTCAACGGCCTTCACCACGATGGGTAACATCTCGTCCACTGTTGCGTCTTCTTCGTACTGGCTCTCAAGCACGCCGTACGCGAAGGGCGACCCTGAGCCAGTGGAGACCATGTTCTCCTCGGTTAGGCTGCCGTAGGGGTCCAGGTTGAATACGTGGGGCCCTGAGTCGTCGAACCCGCCGACGAGGGCCTGCATGGGGAGGGGGTTACCCACCTCACGGTTGCTGAACAGCAGGTTGGAGACGAGCCGAGCAGCAGACTTCACCGGGATGGTCCTGTTCTTCTCCAGCTCGTAGAGCCTGGAGTTTATCTTGAGTATCTCTACGACCCGCTGTGCGACGGCGACGCCTCCAGCTATGGTCATGGCCAGGTTATCGGTGATCTGGTAAACCTTCTTAGCGCGTTTGCTGGCCACATAGTTGCCAATCGTGGCCCTGGTGTCGGTACCGAGAATGACTCCGTCTCTGCAGACGACTCCCACCGTCGTTGTTCCCTTGAGTATTTCTGTTTCTTTTTGCATTTAGATTTCTCCTAAACAAGTAGTTAAGAGAGAGGTATCCTAGAAAGGAAGACCAAGTACTTTAAAAATGTGCCTCTTTATAAAGTGTTTCGAAATATGGCAAACACATATGTATCCTAAAGCTGAGTATGACTCGGATCATAGAAAGGTATTAGGAACTTGAACACATCTGAGAGACACAACGCTATACACAGGATCAACCTCCCGAGAATAGTGCTTGTGGGCGAGTCGGTTCTGGACCAGCTCAGCCCCGTATGCGATGAACTCGACATAGGTAAAGCCCTGATCGTGACAGGGGAAACAACGTATAAGGTAGCGGGCGGGAGAGCAGAAGAGATTCTAAGATCGGAAGGCGTCGACGCTGGGTGTGTATTCGTGGAAGACGCCACCCTCGGCACTGTAGATGCCGTGAACCACAAGGCTGTGGAGAAAAACGTTGACGCCGTAATCGGGGTGGGCGGAGGCAGGAACATTGACGTGGCAAAGCTCTCAGCGTACAAGACAGGGAAGCTGTTCATAAGCGTCCCCACCGTGGCTAGCCACGACGGCATAGCCAGCAGCCTGGCTTCCGTGAAAGGCATGGGCAAGCCGTACACGGCCAAGGCGGCCTCGCCCATAGCCGTGGTGATAGACAGCAAGATAATTGCAGAGTCCCCTTACAGGTTCACGGCGTCGGGGTGCGGCGACATAATATCCAAAGCCACGGAGGTCAGGGACTGGAGGCTCGCCCACGAGGAGAACGGCGACTACTACGGCGGCTACGCGGCCAGCCTCAGCCTCATGAGCTCGGAGCACGTCATGAAGAGCGCCGA